>DAVT01000037.1:0-8722 GCA_002505685.1 Euryarchaeota archaeon UBA501
GATTGGAACCATTGTTGCAAGATAGACTCCAATTGACCAAAATCATCGCATTTTACTCGGGCTGATAGTGCTGCATTTCCTCGTGTTCTCTGTGGAGCAAATGGCCACAGACGAACTAAACGAGGATCCTCAATTTTGATTCCCGAGTTGACAAGAGTGTTTAGTAAATCATTGAAATCGTATGTAGTGCAGCCATGCTCTCTCTCATCGGTATCGTCCAAACCAATCCAGAATGTCGAGGAATCCTCGACGATCATATTTCCAGAGCATCACCCTCATCATCGTCGTTTAGGATTCGCTCAACAATGCCCGCTAATCCAACGTCAGGATCGACACGGAACCCTCGTACACCATGCTGGTATGCAGCCCCCATATCGGCATCTCTGTCCCCGGCCATGAATGACCGACCCTCGTCAAATTGATGCTGTAGTTGACTGGTCTGATGTTTGACTTCAAGTGTGAGATTACTGAGCAATTGGCGCCCCACTTGTAGCATTCCTGCTCCGGGTTTACGCACCGGACTGTGTTCCCAAGGGGCATAAGGGGAATACAATACCAAATCCACGTGTGCATGTGGGTTTTCTGCCAAAAGGCCATCAAGAACTGCTTGATTCATATTTTCCAAATCATCGTGGGTGAACACTCCCCTATGTACTGGTGACTGATTGGTAACTATCACGATACGATATCCTGCTTTGCGCAGTGCAGCCACCGCATTACCCGAACCGGGGAGCATTACCACTTCATCAACTGTTTTGACATAATCTTCCCGACCTACATTTAGGACACCGTCTCGGTCCAAATATGCGATTGAACCATCCCATCCAACCAGTTCTTCAATCGGATCATCGATTGCAGCCTTGTGCCTGCCAGGAAGGTCCATCGGAACACCTCATGAGTGGCTTGGCAATCCTCGACTTGCCTTGACTGCCTCTTTTACAATGTGATTGATAATCAACTGCAAATCCTCGATTCTTTCCATTGATGTCGTATCACAGACAATGCAAACGTCCGCGATTTCGGCTAAAGCACCGCCATTCCCTGATTTGTAATTCCCTGTAATGCCTACAGTTCGAGCGCCATTTTCATTTGCGTAATTAATTCCATTCAGCACGTTTGATGAATTGCCGCTGCCTGAATATCCTACGACTAAATCCCCAGTGTTGAGCCATGTTTGCAACTGGCCTACAAAGATGTTGGAATACGATGTGTCATTGGCCCATGCTGTCAATGATGCAATGTTGTCAGTATGTGCAATTGTGGGTAAACTCAGTTCTTTACTCCAATCTCCGGCACTATGACTCGGTGTTGCAGCAGAACCCCCATTCCCAATGAAATGGACCTTTCCGCCTGAATCCATGACCTTCAGCATCTCTGAATATAGTAAGCCTACAGATTCACGGTCTAAAGCATGCAGTGCCCGGGAAAGGTCGTCAATATATGAGTCCATGAACTCGCTGAAATCAAACGCTTCATCCGACATGCGACTCATGACGGCGTCGTGGCGAGCCTATATGTGACTTGCCGACCTGAGACCGTCAATGGCAGACATCATCAACCAAGTGGTCAGTGACCTCGGGGGGTTGTTGGGTCTCGATTTAGGGCAGGCCAATTTGCTGATTGTGACTGTTGGCCTCGCATGTTTGGGTATAGCGTTCCACTCGGAAAAAGCGGGAGCGAAAATTCTCGCTCCGCTCGGATGGATATGTGTAGGTGTGTATTTCTATCTCGGTGCTGGGCATTATTTTGACATTGCAGACCCAGTTCTAATTTTCATGTCGATTGCAGCCTTACCTGTTTGTGTGGCTTATGGAGGGTGGGAAGCTATATTGATTCGCCAAAATCGTACCCTTGATTCTGTTGACTGGTTACGCGGAGCCGTATTTTGGTCTGCAATGCCGTATCTTGCAATTCAACATGTACCTCTACTCAATGCCGGAATTGTCTGGTTCACAGCATGGAATACATCCTTGTTTTTGCAGTGGAGTGGAGCTGGGGATGTGCATCTTGGGCAAATGATGGTCGATTTGGGTGGCTCTGCAGCCCATGTTACATGGCAGGAGTGGAGTGGGAGTCGATGGTTATTGACCGAAACACTAGGCGAAGGTGGGTTCTACGTCCCGATGGAATTTGGAGATGGTGAACCTGTGAATATCGGATTCATACTGGGTTGTAGTGCACTTCAATCGATGATCGTGTTTGTTGGTGCTATTGTTGCAGTTCAAAATGCCCCGTGGAATCGTCGATGGAGGGCACTGATCCTGATTATTCCACTCATTCATATTCTCAATGTTTTCCGAAATGCAGGAATCATTTGGCTACATATTGAATACCAAGGCCAGTGGGATCTCAATGGTATGAATATCTTTGACTTTGGACATGCTTATGCTGCCAAATTCTTGAGTTTGGGGGCGATGTTCTTGATGGCAATCGTCTTGTTCGACCTGCTGCCAAAACTCCATCGACATGTCATCGATGTGTTGGACCCTTTCTTCAGTATCTTTGGCCTAAATCTCAAGCCAAAATCAACGTGATTTGAGTCGATCTAGGACTTTGCCCTTGAGTGGCATATTGTGTTCCCACGCAAATTCCTTCATGACTCTCAAGGCTTCCTTTTCTTTTTCAGAATCCCCAACGAAGTCAGTGACCTCGATGACATCATTACGGGTATTCGCCTTGAATGCTGCAATCGGTTCTTCATTCCAAAAAACCATGTATGCGCTACCATATCCAAACCTTTCTCGTAGGAGAGACTGGAAATATGGTAGTAGAGGATCTGAAGGAGGTAGGACAAAATCCCGCATCGGTGGGATATTATCTGCGGTCTCGAGCATCTCTTTACGGCCCCAACAGACTTCGTGGAGATCATCGATGAGGAATCCCTTGATTAGGTGACCCTCTTCTTCGAATTCATGCAAAACACTGGAAATTTGCTCGGGCTTGAATGGACTCCCTGCCAATTTCTCAAACTGCTTTAGTGTAATCACTGGGAACTCCTCAAGCATATCCCGTAGATACTCTCTTTTCACTTCCCATGACTCTTTGCTTTCCAATTGGTGAACAGTCTTGAATCCACCCCGATAATCCTGGACCAAATGGCCTGAACGAATCAGAGGCTGGACCAGTTTCCTAAAGGCAGCACGTTTCATTGCGTAACGATCCATGAAAACCTTCGGGTCTGAATGACCAGAGAAGAAGTCTAGCACATCGAGTAATTCCTCATCGGCTTCAATTCCCCTCATTCTGAGCAATCTCTGGAAGTGCTTGTAGGATGCCCAAACTTGGTGATTACGTAGATTGGTTCCCAAATGTAACTGTTGACTGGCTGCCATCGACTTCAGATCGACGCGATATGTTTCACATCTACCACGCAAGGCAAAGTCATCCCTGACTTCTGGGATGTGAGCGATAGCTAGTGTTTCATTTTCAGAACGAGTGTCCTGATGCAAGCGGTGATGGTGGAAAAGAGAGCGGATTGCCAAAGAACGCGGTCGAGGGTCTACCACTCCTCCTCGAATATACCGTTGGTTATCACCCATCGATCGGAATCCAAGGCCTTCGACGATTTTCTGAATGTTCTCGTCGCAATCGTGGATGGGTTCTCCGTTGAATGCGTGCAATACGGAAACATCCACCAATGTGTCCTTGTAGTTATCCAATAGATTGTCGAAGACGATTGCAAATTCATCCAAGTAAGCATGGGGAATATGGATGTCCTTGATTTCTAGATAGTCATTGACTTTGAACATTAAAATGCGACCAACAGGATCTACACCTTTGAAAACTGGATAATACCAACCTTGCTTGAGAACATAGCGAACTTCCTGAATAAATCTTGAACAAAATGGGTCAGATTGCGATAAAATTCGTAGAGTTCGGTCTTCTCTCTTTGGTCGTTCCAACTGCTCAGCATCCTGGGGGACGCAGAAAAATTCTGTCGGATCAGGTTGTAGTGCAATCACGCGAGTAATCTTATTTTGCTCCTCTAAACCTCGAAGAACTTCAGCGAGTAATTCGACTGGGTGACTGACAAATAATCGCAATGAGTGCAGTTTTATCGGTCCAATCCTACGAATCAATTCCTCTAATGCATCTGTGAAATCCATGGGTTCATACACCTCATGAACTCGATGGAACAATGAAAGGGAACGCTTACGATCTATCAATTCTTCAAATTGCTTGACGAAAACCATTTGACGTTCCATATTCGATAGCGAGTTCCTTGCATCACGCTGTACATGCTTGAATTCATCGCCACGTGGGAGATGGCCAATGATATCACTACGCTCGACATTTTCATCGTGTGGAATGTATTCAATCAATTCTTGATCCATCTCAGAAAACCAAGGCTCCGGACGAAGACCCAAGAGCATCGGGATCATCGATTTTGTCGTGTAACCTACGCGTGAGTGAAGCAAGCGACCCATCACAATATCTGAATCGTGTTTCATATCTTTCCAATCGGCGAATCTAAAGTCTTCTATCCGGCCCAGTAGTTCCTGCATTTTCGCAAACATCACATGCCCATCATTCAGTGCTGTCAATGCATCGGGGTATGTTTTGAAAGACTTGCCGAGAAGTAGGTTTTGGAGTTCTCGGTACTCTACGACATTTTCTGTACCACCGGTAATGATGTGCTCATCTACCCTCAGAATGAACTCGCCCTCTTCGGTTTGTTTGAAAAATCCAATCGACACGATATTCCGAACTTCCAATTCGTGCAAAAGTGACTCGATTTGCGCATTCGGAAATGGCAGTCTCTCAGACAAATCTGCAAGTGTTTTCGGGCCTTCACTACCCAACATGTCTACGATTTTGATTCTAAGGGCCTCGTGAGGGTCCATCAATTTAGAAGCCTTCCAAGAATTTGGAGTGGCTTCATCGAATCCCGCTGCGATTTCAAAGACTAAACCACCAGTGTATAGTTCCCGTAAATCTTCCATTTCTGAAGCGCCTTTTGCTGAAAGTACCCCAAGTGTACCATGTACCTCTGCCATACGCATAGAATACCATTTGTCATCGACTTCTGACGTACCCGTGTTCCGAATCTTGGTAATGTCTCCTGAAGCGGCTAAATCTACAACCCAATCGTGCACAGTTTGATAGGGCACTTCAGATAATTTATCTTGGTATAACGGATTATTGAGGTCTGGGTGCAGGCCACCTCCTTTTTCCATCAATCGTAGTAGACCATCTGCATCTGTCGGAATTCCAACCTTATTCTGGAAATATTGCTCAAGTGCCGCATCATCCAAATCCGTGGCTCTTGAACGCCCACCCAATAGTCTGCGCAAAATTTCTGGGTCGATGTCCTTGACCAAATATGCGCGTGTTCGCATGCTCAGCAAATCCTCAAAGGCAGCCATGTACAGATTCATGCCTAGTGCACTAGGGAGTGTCACACGTGAGTGTACGATTCGAACGCCATCCTCATCCATGCGGTGGATGAAATTTTCGAGTTCCTCCATGTCCAAGTCAGTATGGAATATCTCGTTTTGAGCCTCTCGTATTAGTAGGCTATCTGCGTGTTGTCGGTGCTCTCTGAATACTTTCTCGGACTTTTGCTGAAACTGCTTTGGGCTAACCTCATCCGCTCCTATGCGGCGTGGTACGATGAGGGAGCGACCCGAAACCTCTCTGAATCGCTTTGCAAACAATTGACTATCCAAAAGATAGCGCTGCAGTACTGCATCTCTTTGATTGTCCTTGAATAAGGAGTGGATCTCGTTGGTGTCGATTTCCTGTCCGGTCTTAAACAGGAATGAATTCTCGTCAAATGACATTTCGACGACGTGTACATTGTGCAGGTCACACAGCCCTGCCATGAAATATCCCATGGCCATATTGAAGGCTCGTCCACGACAAGTGGTGATAATGTACGTTGGAACGGGTGAATTCATAATTTGCTCGATGAGAATCTTATCGGGACTCGGTACCTGAATTGACTCTACAGCGTGTTCTTCCAGAAATCTTGCGAGTGATTCTGCGACTGGTTGGGACAATCCATAAGCTCCTGAAAGTAGTAAGCGAGGGTCACGGCCACGTCGTATGGCGGTAACAGCAGCATTGAGGAGATTCAACACCGCATTGGAAAGTTCACGCGTTCGACTCATTGCTTCTCCGGACCAAGAAGGTACAGTGGGGCGGTAACCAGTCACAGGCGTGACGCTAACCCTACTTGCCTGGATTCTGTGCACACGATATGTTGAACCACCGAGTAAAAACACATCTCCAGGGCGTATGTTTTGAACGAAAGAAGATGAAAGTTGACCAATCATTGTCCCATCTGCGCTGAAAACTAGGTAGTTATTGTCGGGTGCAATGGTCCCGATATTTGTGTAGTAAATCATCTGCGCATATCCCCGTTTACCGATGATATTTTCTTCCCAATCTACCCAGACTCTACGTTCATCTTCTAATAAATCGAGTACCTCGATATAATCATCGTATGTGAGGCTTCGATATGGATAGGCCGATGTGATGATGGAATATGCTTCATCCATATCGATCTCCCCACAAATGGTCAAACCAATGATGAATTGTGCAAGAACATCGAGACAATTCTGCGGGAATCTGAGATGGTCCATTTCTCCTGACATAATTGCCCCTTGCAGAGCTACAAGTTCGAGTAAATCATGCGATGATGTTGGTAGGAAACGGGCGCGTGGAATACCACCTACGTGGTGTCCTGCCCGGCCAATTCGTTGAAGTGCAGTTGCAATTGAACCTGGTGAACCCAGTTGGATGACCATGTCGACGCTGCCAATGTCGATTCCCATCTCTAGGGAGGATGATGATACACAGCACCTCAGCTCTCCGCGCTTTAGTTTTCTCTCAACTTCGAGCCTGATTTGTTTGTCCATTGATCCATGGTGTCCTTCAACACCCGCAAGGCCGAGTACACGCAGTTTTTGAGTGATTATTTCAGTCATTTGCCTTGTATTTGCGAAAACCAATGTCGTTGTATGGGCCTCGACAAGATCTTTGATGATGTCTACGTTGTGGTCAAGCAATTTTTTGACGGGAACTTCACTAAATTTTGGATGTGGCAAAATGATGTCGAGGTCCAATTCTCGCGCTCCACTCACTTTGGCGACGTGCACGACTGAGGACTCTTCGTCGTCAAATTTTGGAATCGGGACGCCTTCCTCAATTTCTCTGTCACCTGCTTTAACCGGCACGAGGAATTTGGCGACTTCTTCAAGTGGCTCCATAGTTGCCGAAATTCCTAGACGTTGGACTGGGTTCTCAATCAAAGTGTCTAGCAAAGCCATTGTGAGAGACAAATGAGTGCCACGCTTGGTAGGAACCAAAGAGTGCATTTCATCGATAATTATCCATTGTAGGTTGTTCATTAGAGGTCTGAATTTTTTCGATGCTAGGGCCAACCCCAAAGATTCAGGGGTAGTAATGAGAATATGTGGTGGGTTTCTGAGCATCTTTTGGCGCTCTGATTGTGGAGTATCTCCTGTACGTAGACCTACTTTGATATCTTGTGCGCGTCCGGGCAAAAACCGCTCTTTGATTTCTGTTAGGGGACCTATGAGATTTCTTTGAATATCATTTGCCAATGCTTTGATGGGTGAAATATACACACAATAGACCTGCTTTTCCAGATTACCATCCATTGCCAGACGGACCAATTTGTCAATAATTGAAAGAAAAGCAGTCAGCGTTTTTCCAGAACCTGTGGGTGAACACAATAGCAAGTGCTCTCCGTCAACAATTGACGGTATAGCCATTTTTTGTGGATCGGTAAAATCTGGGAATTTGTCCTTGAACCAATCCCTAACTGGCTGAGATAATTTAGACAATAAAACCTCGGAATCTTCAAGAGAATCAAGGTATACTGTTTCTGCCAAGAGAAAATCCTCCTATTACCGGTTTGTGAGGCAGACGGAGCGGTATATCAACGATTCGCTATATCGATAATTTTTGAGCCATATTTAACTGAATTTTGGGTGTGACAAAGTCATCGACCTAGGAATTTTTTCCGATTGCTTGATGAGACTGATTCGCACGCGAGGTATTGATGAGCGGTGATAATGCACGACTTGAGCGTCTTACGAGCATGCTCAAACGGCGCGGAATCATCCTACCCGCCTTTGAAATTCATGGCGGCATCGCGGGATTATACGACTTCGGTCCAGTCGGTGGTCGATTACGAAGGAGGCTGGTGGATACTTGGGTAGAGCACTGGACCTCACAAGGTGATATTGTCGAAATTGATAGCCCCACCATCACGCCTGAATCTGTTCTCGTCGCCAGTGGTCATGTAGGTGAATTCAATGACTTCATGTCTGAGTGCAATGCTTGCACAGGGGCTTTTCGTAGTGACCATCTGGTCGAACAATACCATCCAAATCCCGATATTTTAGGCTCAAAAGAGCTCGATACCTTAATCGAAAATAACTCGATAGTTTGTCCTACATGTGGTAGTTCAGATTGGAATTCTGCTAGACCGATGAACCTCATGTTTGACACTCGTATAGGGGCGATGAAGGGGGGGCGGACTGCATACATGCGTCCTGAAACCGCTCAGGGTATGTTCATGCTCTATCCTGCCCTATACCGTCATTTTCGCAACCGCCTCCCATTTGGTGCGATTCAGACTGGTAAGGGGTATCGGAATGAAATCAGCCCACGCCAAGGCATGATTCGCCTGCGGGAATTCAATATGGCGGAACTTGAATACTTCATCGACCCTGATGAACAAATCCGG
>DAVT01000037.1:9119-16377 GCA_002505685.1 Euryarchaeota archaeon UBA501
CCTATCCAAATGACTCCGGGTGATGCCGCTAATCAGAACGTAATCCGCCACCCTACTGTGGCCTGGTTCATGGCTCGAACTTGGGACTTTTTGGTGTCAGTAGGTATCAATCCGGATAAAATCCGTTTTAGACAACATGAAGGAACTGAGATGGCGCATTATGCAAGCGATTGTTGGGATGCAGAAATTTTCGGTTCATATGGTTGGATTGAATGCGTTGGTATTGCACATCGTGGTTGTTATGACTTGGGAGCGCACGAATCTGCAACTGGAGATAAAAATCTCCGAGCATGGCGGCCTTATACGGAACCAAAATCTGTGGACAAGACCGTTTTATCTGGTGTCGGTTCTATCCTCGGTCCAGCATTTCGATCCAAGGCAGGTTCGATTCATGAAGCACTAGGAAAAATCGAGGCACCTGGGCCTATTCCACCCTTTGAATTGGCACTAGAAGATGGTTCCAGTGTAACCATTGAAGCGAATATGTTTGAGGAGAAACATATCCAGACAACAGAGCATGGAGAATGGTTCCTGCCCCATGTTGTTGAACCAGCATTTGGAATTGATAGAATCCTATGGCATGTGCTTGACCACGCCTTCGATGAAAGTGGAAAGAGCGATTCAGAGGCATATACAGTACTCCGACTTGTGCCGCAGATTGTGCCGATTGACGTAGCGATTTTCCCATTAATGGAAAAGGATGGTTTGGACAAACTAGCAGCAAAAATACACAGAGAAATTTGCACAGCACCACAGTTGTTCTCGTACTATGACGGGGCCGGTTCTATCGGAAGGAGATATGCGCGGGCTGATGAAATCGGCGTCCCTTGGGCCGTAACCGTAGACCATGATAGCTTACAGGATGGTACGGTCACAATTCGAAGGCGGGATGATGGTTCACAAATTCGGTTATCTTCAGAACAGTTGGTTTCACACTTGAACTCAAATCAACTTGAATCCTTGTTCTAATTGTAATGTTCAAAGGATGCCGATGTTCTTGACATGTTATGCCTAGTTCAGAAGCCTTTGAGGACTGGACTGAGCGATATCGACCTAGCAACACAAAAGAACTCGAGGGCAACGATACCCAAAGAAAACGAATTCGCAATTGGCTGACTGCTTGGGAGCGAGGAATCCCAAACAAACGTGGATTATTGCTGACAGGACCACCGGGGGTCGGCAAGACGAGTCTTGCCACTGCGATTGCTAACGACATGGGTTGGGATGTTGTTGAACTGAATGCAAGCGACCAAAGAAATGCTGCAGCTATTCGCCGCGCTTCGACAGGTAGTGCCAGTCATTTCACATTCAATATGGATGGTTCATTCAATGCCAACACCAATCGAAGGACGCTGATACTGCTGGATGAGGTCGATCATATTTCAGGGACCTATAGACAGGTAAGTGAACAAAGAATCAAAGCAAGTCTGACAACAAGTGTACTCGATGAGGATGAGAAAAAAACACTCAAAGGTGATAGCGGAGGCAAGGCCGAATTGCTGAAACTATTGGCCGATACGAAGCAACCAATTTTGCTCACATGCAATGACGCGATGAGACTCTGGGGTCGCAATTCTCAATGGCGCTCAACTCGGGACAGATTTTCCAGATTGGTCGAGATTATTGAGTTCAACCGAGTATCAGAAAGTGCATTGCGACGTATTGCAAATCGCGTCTTAGTCTCTGAGGCAGTGACTGCAGAGATGTCGGCTATCGAGCAGTTGATTGCATCCAATCCCGGTGACATTAGGGCGTTGGTTCGCGATTTGCAAGCAATTTGTGCGACATCACCGAAACACATCGACATGAAAGCGGTATTGGATCAAATTGACATGGGTCAGAGAGATCAACAAATTGACTTGTTTCCAGGTCTTGAAAAATTATACCGTACAACAAAGGCAGGAGAGGCTGCAAGGCTTTCTTTGGTGCTAGACAAGACGCCAGATGAGTTGGTGGCTTGGGTATCATGGAACAATGCCTCTGTGATGAGAAATCCCGAGAGTTGGGCAAGGGCATCAAGGACACTTTCAATTGCTTCTAAGTCACTATTTGTCCGCTTCTCAAATCTAGCTTACCGTTCAACGTACTGGGGTGGTAATTTGGGCTCTCTTGCGGCCAGTGTAGCCTCCGATGAGCAACGTTCAGACAGGTTTTCATTGCAGTTCCCAGCTTTCTTGAGACGAAGCGGGGAGGCTTGGCGCCGCTCTTCTATCGTCGAATGTTTGGCCGATACATGCGGAGCCAGTGAGGTTGCTGTTCGTGAAGAATTGTGGCCTGCATTACGCGCCATCTCAAGTGATGCCTTGGATGCAGATCCGGAGAACTTTGACATTTCTCTAGCACTTGGGTTATCCTCTAGCGACCATCTTGCATTACATGGTCTTCGTGCCAGTCTCAAGTCCAGCAAAGCTTTGGCCATGAGATACGATGAAATCCAAATCGTCAACCAATCGCCAGGTCTTCAGGAGAGTCTGGCCGAAATTGAAGAAGAAATTGAGGAAACTGATTCTGAACCAGATTCCGCGCAAAAATCTCTCGATTTCTTCTAGTCAGACTTGGGTTTTTCACTACGCCATGTTCTTGGATGGAATAGGACAAGTACAGTCAGCAATTCTAGACGACCTGCCCACATTAGAACTGAAGTGTATAGCAAAGAATACCAGTTTAGACCTGCCCAAGTAGATGTCGGGCCAAATGCACCCAATGCAGGACCTGTATTTCCAAGTGCGGCAAAAATCACCGAGAGAATCGTTTCAAGGGAATGAGTGGGTTCGAAAATCGCTAGCAAGACTGTGCTAATCATTGCTAAAGCAGCCCAAGTGGATAACATTCCAATGACTACCCACATTCTTGAGTCATCGACAACTTCTCCATTGATTCTAACCGCGACAACAGCGCGTGGTTGAACCATACGGTGGATTTCTCGACGCGCAAGACCGAATGCAAGTCTTAGCCGGAGAATTTTGAGACCACCGCTGGTTGAACCCGCGGAAGCACCCACAACCATGAGGAAAAGTAGGACGAACAGTGAAAGAACTGGCCAACTTGCGAAATCCGCACTGGCATAGCCGGTAGATGTACCAATGGCTGCAGCTTGGAAGGCTCCGTGGCGCATTGCTTCACCCCAATCCCAGCCTGCACTGTGAACCAAATTCAGTGTGAATAGGCTCCATGCACCAACCAATACCAAGAGATATACGCGCAATTCTTGATCATTGACAACTTTGGTATATTCCTTGAGTAGTAAGAAATGGAACAAACTGAAGTTGATTCCGGTTGCGACCATGAAGAATGTGATGATGCCTTCAACATGAGCACTATCAAAATCCATGATACCGCCATCCGTGGTTCCAAACCCTCCAGAAGGCATGGTTGTAAGCGAGTAATTCATGGCATTGAACCATGTCAAATCTGCCCACAAGTATAGTAGAATGAATTCCAGTATAGTGAGGCCAATGTAAATCCCCCAAAGTGCCCTTGCGGTTTCTTGTAACCGTGGTCGAAGACGACTCAGTGAAGGGCCTGTTAGTTCGGCTCGGGCGATGGACATCCCTCCACCTAATGCCCGGCTTAGAAGAAGCATGCCCAGCATAATGATACCCATGCCACCCAACCACTGGGTGGATGAACGCCAAAACAAAATCCCATACGGCTGACTGGCAATGCAGTCGTCCACCATCTCACATCGAGGTGAAACATGTGGGTCAATGGTCGTGGCACCACTCGTAGTAAATCCAGACATGGATTCAAACCAGCCGCGAATCATACCCCCTAGAATTTCGTAAAGAGTGCCCCCATCACCGTCCCATGTTATCGGCCCGTGGAACGTTGGACCAAACCAGTAAGGGAGGGCGCCAACTGCTACGATAAGAGGCCAGGACATGGCGACTGCGGCTACCGCCTCTCGATCTCGCAGGCGCTCGGCTGAGTCACGTCGTGAACCCATCCTGACCATGATTCCACCGACTATCGCACAAAATGCGATAGGAGGAACGAATGACCAAAGCAGAATGGAAAGGTCATCACCCATGATTGTGCCAACAATCGGGCTGATAGCGAGTGGAATCGTAAGGAGTAGAAGACTCCACCCGGCAACTAAGCCAATGACGTCGTATCGCATTTTCAGCGCTCCAAGATTTTCTCCACTGTCGCTACATCGTCAGCTTTAGCAAAGAGAATGAGTCGATCACCTATCTTAACGGTCATGTCTGATTTCGGACGGAACATCATTCGTGAGTTCTCAGCGTTTTCACGCTCTACAAAGGCGATGCGGAAGGAACCCTTGCGCTCAATTTTCTCGATGGTTTGACCAAGGCGACTGTGTCCGTCAAAAATTGTCGCACTCATCGCCACAATTTCTGGTACCGATGGCATCAATTGATAATGGCCTGGGACTCGACGATGCACCTGCATCAGAATCGAGTCTATGGCCACTCTTCGCTCAGAAACTGCGTAAGTCAAACCGATTCTACGGACCACTCGAGCCAACGCTGAATCATCTAGAATTAATCCTGTTCGCTCTACACCGATATCTGCTGCTCGCATCGCGATTGCAATGTTGTCATTGTCGTCACTGAGAGTGGCAATTGCGATATCATGCTCAGCCAACTCTATTTCCCGCATCAAGTCCAAATCACCGAGATTACAGTGTATGACGTCTAGCCTTTTGTGGGCCCCAATGGAAGAACCTACCAGTTCATTAGCCGCTTCCAAACGGTCATCCAAAACGGTCACCCATGCACCTTCCTCAAGATACTTGATGGCCAACTGCCGCCCCAATTGCGTGGCTCCAAAAATGGCAACTCTGGGTACCTCCGGATAGGGCGGTTCTACGTGACCAGCCGCTTTTGAGACACGTTTGAATGTGTGTTCACCAATGGTTGCGAAAACCAAACGGTCGCCAGCATTGACAGGAGTATTATCATCTGGAACAAAGGCACTTTCACCCTTTCTGCACAATGTGAACGCCTTTGGAAGACCGTCGATGTTTTCTTCGGCCTGACCCAATGTGAAATTGGCCAAACCTTCGGCTTCATTTGTTACTTCGACTTCGACAATCCAAGCATCTCCTCCAAGGGGGAGAACCTCGCTCAAACTCGAAGACTTCAGTCCGGCCGTGAGCCTGTCAATTGATGCTTCATGTGGACATATTGCGACGTCGACACCTGACCACCTTGAGAGGCGACCCTCTTCATTGGCAATCAAATCCCCATCGTGAATACGTGCAATTGTCAGGAGACGTTGCCGATTTGGATACTTTTCAATGGGTAGCTCTTCTTCCAGTAAATCCCTAGCCAAAGAGCAAGAAAGCATGTTTCTCTCATCACTACCCGTCGCAGCGATGTAAACATGGGCATCTCTGATTCCTGCTTCTTTGAGGGCGTCTCTTCTTGATACATCTCCCATCAATACAAATGCATCAATGGATTGTGCTTCCTTAATGGCTGAGGGGTCACTATCGATCAAAACCACATCTTGACCTTCGTCATACAGTGCTCTTGCAACACCTCTGCCGACTTCGCCGGCTCCACCGATGATAATGCGCATATGCGTTCCTCCGGCAACCTTTCGGCCTTTCCACTCCCTCTTAACTCCTCACTCGCCAATAATGTGTGGGACCCGGTAAGTTCCACCCGAAATATCTGGAGAACCTATTGTTTCCCATGTCTCTGTCCAGCATGGACCACACCCGATAGACATTGGTCTATAGAAATCGAAGTTGATTTCACCGTTGTGGCTAGGCGTTTCAATCCATTCGGTCAATGTCGTAGGCGTGTGCAGCAACCAGCGATTGTTTACGACGTCCACTTCTCCCTCGACAAAACAGGTCGTTAGTTCAATCATTTTCTCCATGCACCATTGTTCATCTAGCGGGAAAATCACATTGGCCCATGCATGGGGCTCCCACCCGTTAAATTCTCCATTGGTCATGGGTCCCATCTCATACCAAGATGGAATGTTTCGAGCTCTTAGCAAACTCATCCACGCATTCGATTGTTCGTCACAATCTCCAATCCCGTCAACGATACACGCAGGGCCGCTGCGTGCTGGCGAGAGGCCTTTTTTGTACATGATTGAATCTCGCACTTTGATGAAAGCTGCATGAGCGAATTCGTAGGGACTATTCTGTTCACTCTCCGGATTAAGCCCACTATCAATTTCGTCGGCCCAAGCTTCGACAACATTGTTTTCGCCCTGAATTGCCCAATTACTGCTTAGACCGGGGTCGCGGTCATACCAGTTGCTTACAGAACCAAATTGATCATACATTGAGTCTAAACGACCCGCTCGCTGATAATCATCATAATTTCCATCATTGCCGCTATGAATCGATAGGTCAAACGCTGCACGGGGTACTTCTTCGGGTGCAGCCGAATCCCCCCACCATGAAAATGAGCTTGAAATTACATCGTAGGTTACGTTCAAAATCACCATTTGTCCGGGCCCTACTTGGCCCTGCCAAATAGCACATCTGGAGACTGTGCAGCGTTCACTATTTTCTCCAACTGGCGGCCAATATATTTCAGTTGATGAGCCGAGTGGGTGCGCATTTTCTGCTAACAAGTATTCCTCCATCATGGGTAATATCACATGATTTGAGCCGTGCTTGAGACTCGCAACCATGCTCACCACTTCTTGCAAAGTGACTACTGGATAAGGGTCCCCATCTTGCGTTTCAAAACCGAATTCAGAGTTTGCAAAATCTGTCCGTACAGAAGGGATTGGTAATTCATAACTGAATGAAAGCGATTGTGAATATGAATTTTCTATGAACACGTTTCGTTCTACTGTATATGCGGCATAAACGGGGTATTCTCTTGCCGGACCGAATTGATCCATGAGTTCATCCATCCATTTCTGTAATTGTGTTGATATTCGATCTTGTGCAGGGGTAAACAGAAACAGAAAGGCGACGGCGATGACCAGTACCATACTTCGCAAATTGTTCTTCTTTTTCGCGACACGGCGCTTTCCGCCTCGCCGACTGCCCAATCCCGGAGGGGGGCCACGACGAGCCCCATGTGCTCGATATCCACCAGGAATACTGGGTTCTAAACGCATGGTCATTCCACCAGCACCCAGTATGACTCGACCACAACTGTGGCAAATACTCGAGTTAGCCGGGTTCGGGCTCAGGCAGTATGGACAACGAGCCATTCGGTCCCTCTGGATTCACACGCACCTTGAATGTTCGTGGTGCGTCCCATAGGGACGCAGCCTATTCTGACTCTTCATCCGCCGCCACAGCACGGACTCC
>DAVT01000106.1 GCA_002505685.1 Euryarchaeota archaeon UBA501
GGTGAGGAATTGTTGGTTGATTGGTGCCAACGAAGTTTGGCGCATTCTCATCTCGCCTTGTTGGTGTGTCATGCTGCATGGATTCGGGCGAAGCGCCCTCCGTTGTCTCCCGTTCTCATCGATTTATTTCGGAACATCGACTACCCTGATGGTGATTCCTTGTTGGTTCGGGTTCGCGATCAGATGCTAAATTCCTGAGCGAACAGTGAAGGGCTGTTCCCTGTTCGTGGTTGTATGGTCGAGAGGTTCCTTGAGGCAGATGACCCTGTGCTTGAAGAGGTTCTGCAATGGACTGTCAAACGTGATGCTGCCGATATTCAGCAACTCCTTGAGTGGTTACCAAATGCTGCCAATCGGCGTGACCAAAAAGCCCTATTCAATCGTGCGCAGGAACTCATGTGTGAACTTGAGGCTGCGATGAATGAACTCAACCAATTGAGTTAGGTGTCCCTATGTATCCTGCTCTAATTTTGGCAGGAGGGGCATCGAAGCGCATGGGTAAACAAAAGGCTACGATGTTGATAGATGGTGTACAGATGGTTGTACGCGTTGCTCACGCTCTACGGGACGGGGGTTGTTCGACTATCTATGTCGCTGTACGGGATGGTCACCAGAGATTGGAATTGATGGGTTCACTAGCCCACCTAAATGATGTTGAATTTTTCTTGGATGATGGGGTAGAGAGAAGTGCAAAGGCGGGGCTGAAATCGGCGTTGCAAATTTGTCAATCTCGAGGTGTCTCTAGAATCCAATTGGCACCATGTGATACGCCATGGATAGAAGGGGGTATCTTTGAACGTTTGAGAAATGAAAGTCACGCAGTGGTTATTCCACGGGCGATACGCTTGCAACCTCTGCTCGCATTGATTGAAGTGGATTTGGTCCTCAAAGCGATTCTGAGTGCGAAGCATCGTGATTCCTTGACACGAATCTTGCGAACAGTACCAAACATGGTTATCGATTTTGAGAATGATGGGCCGTTTCGGAACGTCAATTCGCCAAATGATGCTGATTCCTAATCATGTTCGATTTCTCCGGCAGCGAAGGCATCAATCACTTCTGGATACAACTGATGTTCGAGTTTTTTTACCCGTTCAGCTAGTGATTGTTCGTCATCATCGGGTAGAACTGATAGTTCCCTTTGTGCGAGAATTGGGCCCGTGTCCATGCCTTCGTCTACCAAATGAACCGTGCAGCCAGTCACTGTCGCGCCGTCTGCCAATGCATCTCTATGCGCGTGAATGCCTGGATATTTAGGGAGTAAAGAAGGATGAATGTTCAGCAACTTACCCGCCCATTCTTGAACAAAGAATGGAGAAAGGATGCGCATGTAACCTGAGAGAATGATCGCTTCGACATCGTGTTCAGCCAGTACGGACATAACGCGAGTTTCATGCTCAACGCGGCGCTCTGTAGGAGTGGGTATCGATTTGTCAATCTCGATTGTGGCGGTTGTAACTCCATGTGCGTGGGCCTTGGCCAATCCTGCAACGCCGGGTTGATTGGATACAACGAGCACGGTTTGATGGAGGCAAGTTCCTGAACTCTGGTGTTGAAGGAGGGCTTCCATGCCTGAACCCGAGCCGGAAATGAAAACGGCCAAACGGATGGGGTCGTCAACAGAGCCGGTGCGAATTAGGATGCCCCCTTGATTTGGGGCAGTGGTTGGTTCCTGAAGAGGGTTGGCTTGAGGCGAAGAGTCAAAGCGAGATGGTTCGGCAACAGAGCATGGGCGAGCGATTGGACTCATTAGATGCCATCGTCGAGAGATATTGTGTCGCCAACAGTCCTGCCAAAAGTAAGCTCTACATTGGGCTCGGATTCCTGTTCGTTATCTTCGCAGTCATTGGAATATGGGTGCCTGGCTGGCCAACTGTTTCTTGGGCGGTTCCCGCCGCTTTCCTGTTCTCGATGTCCAGTGAATCCATGTTTAGGTGGGTCCTGACAAATCGGTTTTTTGGCGTGGCCATGTTTGAGTATTATGCAACTGGGAAAACAATCCCGAAGCATGCAAAACTTGGAGTGATGGGTTTGATTTCATTGATGTCGTTCACTTCTGCAACCTTTGTTTGGTACGTTTCAACATTGGGAGATGGGGAAATCACTGACCCGGGTTCTTGGAATGGTACCGACCCTGGATATGGGGCAATCACAATCCTTCTTGTCGGAATGGTTGGTGTTTGGTGGTTATACGCCAAGGTCAAAACTCGTGAGTAATCGACAACAATCTTCGGCAGATTGAAAGCAAAATGGCTTGTCAAGCAGCCATGAACGAGTTTCTAATCAATTTGGAAGACAAGCCGGGGGCCATGGCAGAATGTTGTGAGGTCATCGGAGAGGCTGGAATCAATATCTTGGCCGGTGCGGGAATTGCAAGCTCAACTGCCGCTGTCGTCATTGTCACAGACGATGCTGAAGGAACAAAGGGGGCGCTGGACTCAATTGGTGTGACTTTTACCATGCGTCCACTTGAGACAGCAGTATTGCATCACTCTCCTGGTTCACTAGGGGTATTCACGCGCAGTTTGGCTGAGAACGGAATCAATCTTCAATCACTTTTCATCATGAAAACGGATGGAGAGGATGTTCACATCGGCTATTCTACTGCTTGAATTAACGGCGTTGTCGTCGCGGGTTTCGGCGCTTTCCTGTCGGACGTCCACCTCTTGGATTGGCACCGCGTTTTGAGCGGCGATCGTCCTTGCGACGATTGGATTTACCATGATATCTGGCTCTCTTCGCATCACGCTTGGGTTTGCGTGGTTTGCTTTTTTGCCGTGGAGGTGGGATGTATTGAACATCGTACTTTGGCAAGTCATTGAAATCTGGTGGTCTGAACTTCACAAAAATACCGACTTCTTTCTGCAAGTTACTGCACATCTTTTTCTGAGGGTTTTGTACAAGAGAAACTACTGTGCCTGCTGAACCAGCACGAGCAGTTCTTCCACTCCGGTGTTTGTACGCCTTACCATTTTCAGGAGGGTCGTAGTGGATGACGCAATTGATTCCCTCTACATCGATTCCTCGGGCTGCCACATCGGTCGCAATCAATGCCATACAGTGGCCTTCGACGAATTTGGCCATTGCTCTATCACGCTTTTTCTGATCCAGCCCTCCGTGAAGAACCGATACGCCAATGCCCTCTTCGGTCAATTCGCCTCCAACTCGGTCTGCTCCTCGGCGGGTACGGCAAAATACCACTGTTTTCCCGCATTTTCGGATAATCTCTGAAGCGATGCTTGGTTTCATTGAACTTTTCATGAGCCAGAAGAAATGCTCCATGCTGTCCATACTGACTTCTTTCGGTCCTATTTCGATGGTCACTGGATTGTGAAGATATTGCTGAACAAGGTCAGCGACTTCGTCATCTAAAGTAGCACTGAATAGCACTGTTTGGCGATTTGGTGCGCATTGATCTAGAATCTTACAGACCGGTTCCATGAACCCCATATCTGCCATTCGATCGGCTTCATCGAGAACAACTGTTCCCACGTCTTCCAAACTAAGTGCTCCATGGTCAAGTAAGTCAAGTAGCCTTCCCGGGCAAGCAACTACGATGTCGGTGCCTCTTGAGAGTGCCTTACGTTGGCGTCCATAGGGCACCCCTCCATAGATTGCCAATACCTCTAGATCAAACGTCGCTGCGAGTGGTGTCAATACATTGGCGATTTGCTCTGCAAGCTCGCGTGTTGGTGATAGAATCAATGATGTTGGGAATTCGGGGTCGGCACGGAGTGTGCGTGTAATCAATGGCAATCCAAAGGCCAAGGTTTTGCCCGAACCTGTCGGTGCTCGGCAACAGATATCGTTGCCCATCATCGCATCTGGTATCGATTCTCGTTGAACCTCGAAAGGTTCCGTGATACCCATTTCCTTCAGCGTATTGACAAGGCCGGGGTCGACGCCTAAGTCATAGAAACTAACGTCCATTCGATTCCCCGTGTGCAGCGCGCACGCTGGGCTATTTGAACAGGCCTGTGCTATTCTTGCGCGTCCGTGTCATTGCCATCGCGTTTCCAGTAGTTCCAGCCAGCAAAAGGTAGGCTCCAAAAAGCACCCCCTACTGCAGCCAGTGGAATCAACACCAACCACTCAGGACCCATGTCCGGTCCACCAAAGGCGGCCCCAAAAACTGGAATTATGAATGTGAAGAAAGAGGTTGGAATCAATTGTGCTAAATTGGTTTGATCTGGTTTGAATTTCTTTATCGCCATGGGCGGAATCAAGATTATTGCCAAGAACGAAAGCATCGCAACTTCAAATCCAATTTCAGTCACAGAGCTAATCACATTGATAATCATCAGTATGGCCATTATCGCTCCATTGATTGAACCGAATAATAGAGTTCTTTTCCAATACATCGTGACCACTAGTGCCTGAACAAACGTGTACCTGTGAACAACATCGTCATACCGTGTTCATTTGCTGCCTCAATGACTTCTTGATCACGAATACTGCCCCCAGGTTGGACAACAGAGGTGATTCCTATGTCATGGCTGGTATCGATTCCATCGCGGAAGGGGAAGAAGGCGTCTGATACCATCATGGCGCCATTGGCTCGTTCACCCGCTCTACGGGCTGCGATTCGAACCGCTTCCACGCGACTGGTTTGCCCAGGTCCAATTCCGACGGTGGCGAATCCGGTCTCCGTGGGTTGGATGAAAATGACGCAATTGCTCTTGACCTGAGCACAGACCGCAACCCCAAATCTTGCCAAGTCCACTTGGTTAGGGTCTGCCTGAGCCTTTGTTACGCACTTGACTTCGGACCAGTTGATGACAGGTGCGCCCTCAGTTTGAGCAAGCCAACCTCCATCGATTTGGCGGAATTGTGTCTTCATATCCAGTGATGACATGCCCTCTAGAGTTAGCATTCGGCGGTTCTTTTTCTCTGAAAGTATCTCCAGCGCCCCATCTTCGTAACCCGGTGCAATGATGCACTCGACGAAGTGGTCTCCAATTCTCTTCGCGGTCAATTTTGTGACGGGTGTGCTGAACGCAATTACACAACCAAATGCGGATTCGGGGTCGCTAGCCAAGGCATCATCCCATGCTGCAACCTGATCGGTAGATATTGCAACGCCACAAGCGTTCGTGTGCTTGATAATTACACAACAGTGGGGCCATTCGGTCCACTCAGGGCCGATGTGTGAGCGGCAAAAGCGCAATGCTGCGTCCAAATCGAGGTAATTGTTGAAGGAGAGTGCTTTACCACCGTGTTGCACAGCTGCCGCCAAACCCGTAGGCTCCTCTCCCACGTTGTTCCCCGGGTAGAAAGCGGCGGGTTGGTGTGGGTTTTCTCCATATCGAAGAGCGTCCTGAGTGCCTCCTGAAACGAGGAGTTTTTCTGGCAATAATTTCGCTGCAATGGCCTCTAACGATTCCAACCTATGAGCGAGAGTGTTTGCTAAGGATACGTCGTATGCTGCCGTTCGCTGATAAGCGGATAGTGCGAGGCGTTGGCGTGTTGCCATGTCGACTGCGTTGGGGTCTCCATTGGCCTCTTGTAGGGTTTCGAGTAGGTCGCCATAATCATCAGGGTTTGTCACAATTAGCACATCAGCATGAGATTTCGCTGATGCGCGAACCAATGTTGGGCCTCCGATGTCAATCATCTCAATCAGGTCAGATTCGCTGGCAGGGGGGTCTTGTGCTGCAACCGCTTCAAACGGATAGAGATTTACGGCCACAAGATCGATTCTTGGATAT
>DAVT01000146.1 GCA_002505685.1 Euryarchaeota archaeon UBA501
TCAAAGGCGACTATCACCATGCACACAACAACACTGTGTTGTGGGATGATCGGGGTAAGAATCAAATTATCGTGCTCCACGAAAATGGAGCAGGAAACGAAAATTCGACGATTTGGAACAATGCTGCCGATTCCATGGCCGCTCACCGTTCAGACACCTGGGATTCATACCCACTGCAGGAAGGTACCTTTGGAAACAATTGGAATGGCTACCAA
This sequence comes from Euryarchaeota archaeon UBA501, assembly GCA_002505685.1. Taxonomy (GTDB): domain Archaea; phylum Thermoplasmatota; class Poseidoniia; order Poseidoniales; family Thalassarchaeaceae; genus MGIIb-P. The sequence continues at coordinate 216 of DAVT01000146.1, forward strand.
AATGGTTCAGCTCAGTTGAATGTATCTTCGATGCTGGTCGACCCTGACAATCGTGATTTTAGGCCATTCACGTATTCAGTGCTAGACGACTTGGGTGCTGGAGCCTATGATTCCCAAGACACCAATCCATGGGTACCCGGCATGACATGGACATATGTGTCACCAAGCAATCCTCGTGTGGGTTGCCTAGATTCAAACGCTGAGAACTATGACCAGCATGCCATATTTTCCAGCGGTTCCTGCGTATATGCTGCGATTGTTCTGGGTGGAGTTGAACTCGATATTGAGGCCAATGTTGGCGGTGATGGGAATCATGTTGAAATTGAGGTCAATTTCTCCAACGTCTCAGCAGAATATGGGTTTGAGTATGAGGTTTGGTTTACGCGAGTGGACCCCAACTACAAGCATCACAATTTCACCGGAATGATTGAACCCGATTATGGAGAAAATACCTTCCGAGTGGAAGAAGAATGGACGCCCCAACAAGACGGTCCATACACTGCACATTGTGTTGTGAGAATGACCGAAAATGAGGTAGATTGGGAAATAGCAAACGGTACGGACACATTTGGTTGGGGTGATGTTGCCAACAATAGCCAATCACCCGTTGCGGGTATCGGTTTCACTTATGGAGAGGAGGCTGAGAGTTACGTTCATCATCAATCGAATAATATCTACTTGGATGTCGCGAATAATGACTCACGACTAGAAAGTGTTGTAGTCGTGTTTGATGCATATCACACGGAAAGATTGGGCGATTACAGACTCGATTTCGGATTGTACGAACGTGGACAAACAAGTACCTCGAAATTGTTGGGGATGAGTGTTTCTTCACTCTATGCCAGCTACAATTTGTCTACTCTGGATAGTTCCGCTGGTTGGTCGGAAGGAAGCGAATACAAATTTACGCTCGCCTTAGAATTGAATTGGGGTAACGTCACAGAGGTCGCTTACACTTCTCTGAATTTTACAATCGGTTCACCACCGGATACCAATATCTACGGATGCACTGATAAAAATGCGACAAACTATGATTCAAATGCGACCGCTGATGATGGAACCTGTATCTTCTCAGATAAAGATGGAGATGGAATCTTTGATCACCTAGAAATCGAAGGTTGCATGGATGAAAATGCCACGAATTATGATTCCAATGCAACCGATGACGATGGCACTTGTGTCTATCCAGATACGGATGGAGATGGAGTCTTTGACCACCTAGAAATCGAAGGTTGCATGGATGAAAATGCCACGAATTATGATTCCAATGCAACCGATGATGATGGCACTTGTGTCTATCCAGATACGGATGGAGATGGAGTCTTTGACCACCTAGAAATCGAGGGGTGTACAGAAAGTTCTGCGCTCAATTATGAAATTTCAGCGACCGAAAATGATGGATCTTGTATCTATCCACAACCCCTAGTTGCATCCATTAATTCGACCGCAACGACCGGAGAAGCACCCCTAACGGTTTCATTCAGGGCGGACATCTCGGGTGGACTGGCCCCCTACACGATTAGTTGGAACTTTGGAGAGGCGAGCATCGCCAATGAAGGAAAAGTGAATCGTACATTTGATGCAGGTGTATACACCATCACGCTTCAAGTGATGGACAATGCTTCTTCAATGACGGAAGATACGCTGCAGGTTGTGGTCAGTGAGCCACCTGTAGTTGAAAATTTGACTGGATATTTCAGTCACTCAGGCCAATTGGACGCCATCACAAAAGGCATGGTTGCAGCATTTGAATTCACGGCATCTGCGTCGGGCGGCGAGGGACCCTACAAATTCACATGGCAATTTGGAGACAAGGTTGAAGGAAATGGAACACCCATCCTCCACGAATATGCCGCAGATGGAAATTACACTGTCGAATTGACAATTGAAGATTCAGCCGGACGCACACTCGTGCTCACTGAACTGGTTTCATTTGAAGTAGAAACAGAAGGAGAGACGGATGCCATTACGCCTGTTGAACCTGGTGAGGAGGAAGATGATTCCAATTTCGATATTTATGCTACTACAACGGGAGTCATCGGCTTGCTGCTCATTTTCGGCCTGTTCGGACGCAAGAGAAGAGAAAGTTTCCTCGAGGCTGAACGCAAAAAAGCACGCGGAGAAGGGTCAATCTGGGATTAGGAACGTTCCAAATCTCCGGACAAATACAACGCGATGGCGATGAGCAGGATTTGAACAATCAGCCTGACGATATGACCAAGCGTCCCTAAAGTGGTTCCATCATACGGAACATCGTGCGTCCACATGTACAGATTTGCTGGATAAACGCCAACCAAGAATACGGCGAGAAAGCGACCCGCATAGACTCGGGTACGTGGATGGATTACCGCCAAACCACCTCCAATCTCCATCGCTCCAGAAGCATAGGCCCAGAACATGGGGAACAGGAAGATCGGGGGTACGATTTCAGCGAAGTTTTCGGGCGCGATAAAATGGGCAATCCCAATCCAAATGAAGGCAAGCCCATAC
>DAVT01000128.1 GCA_002505685.1 Euryarchaeota archaeon UBA501
TTTGACAACAACTTCGACTACCTTGACAGCAACATCTGCGGAACTAGAGGTTGGTTCGGCTACAGTTTGAGCAGGGGCAATAGGCTCGGGCTCAGGCTCGGGCTCAGGAGTTGGTTTGGGGGCTATCGGTAAACTGGGTTCGACCGCAACAGGCGATTGTAACGCGTGGCTGGCCCACTCAGTACCTTGTATGCCACCAATGAGGCGCTCATCCGGGTTGATGTATGCTACCAATTTGCGATTCACGATTCTCAATTCAGAATCGCCCTCTGAAATCGATGAAATCCATTTTGCAACCTGATGACGATCAATTCGATTCAGCCCGTTTGCTATCTTTCGGATTAATGTGAACACCATTTGTGAGCCAAACCCTGCTGCATGTCGAACCACATATTGAACATCTACGGGGCCTCCAACGGACAAACGAAGGTTGCCTAATTCTGGATCCGGTTGTTTGAAATTTGCAATTGGGGGAAATTCGCCTCTTGCTAAACCGAAGACTGAAACTGCATCTTCGATACCAGTTCCCATTGGGTGGCCTGTGAATCCCTTTGTATTCGTGATGATAATCTGTGAAGCACTGTCTCCAAATGCTGCACGGAGGGCTTGAATCTCAGCGGCGGCAGAGCCTCCTCGGGGTGGAGTTGCCGGTTCATGAGACATGAACGAAGTCTGCTTAGCAATCTGATGCCGGTTGAAACCCCACTTCCTTTCCATTCGTGAAATGAAATCATTCAATGAGTCTGAGACATGGTCTACATCAAGCCGAGTGGGATGATAGGCTGAGTTACCAAGGTGTGTACCAAGAAGTTCTGCATATGGGACAACACCACGAGCATTGCTGAGACTATTACGTTCGATTACAAATGCCGCTGCACCCATCCCCAGCAGCATACCATTTCTTCTTGCGTCAAATGGAAGGCTGACCTCTTCGACGATGTTGCCCATTGCGTGCGCTCCTGCGGCTGCAAATCCAGCGCCAATCCAAGTCATCATTTCATCACTGGTTGAATCATCTGCACTAACCACAATGATTCGATCACAACGACCAGTAGCCAACCAATCCTCAGCAATTGAAATGGCAGATGGGGTTGAAGCGCAGGCATTGTTTACCGAAACATTTGGCCCCCTGGCCCCAATAGACTGTGCAAATTGTGAATGACCCATCGTCAATACTTGTAGTAAGAAGCGGCGATCGAAGTTACCGTTCTCATCTGATCCATTTTTTTGTGCGTGCAACATGGCTTGCTCAATACCAGGGAAACAGGAGGCGAAAATGACTCCGGTACGATCACGCTCAGATTCGGGAAGATGCCAATTCTGAACCAAGCGCTTGCCGGCCTTGTTGATTTGCTCCACTGCAACCAGCGGCAAACCTGCATCCTTCAGTGCCTCAAGGCCAGCTGCAACTGCTAGAGATGTCGTGATATCCATGGCTTCGACAATCTTGGGGTCTATCCCATATTGTACTGCTAAATCGAAGTGTCCTTTTCGCCCGGCCAGCTGTGGAATCAAGCTGAAATCATTGCATGGTACAAATTCGGCTGAACCGTCTGTATGCTTGATGATTCGAACCAAATTCCGATCTAACAAACGTTGCTTTATCTCATCTGATACTTCTGAGATGAAATTCTCACCCCGAATGATTCGATCAAAAACATCGGGTGCAAAAACGTCCTCCATTCCAGGCAAACCCAAACTGACGCCTGAGAATACAAACGGGTCCAATTTTCGGTTATCGGAATTGACCTGCTGAACCGAACCCGTCGAGGATTTGCCAACTGACGCAATAGGGGTTTTTGGAACCTCATCCAACCATTCAACCAATGCAGGGAGTGTTTTAGCCCCTGTTGTACCTTTGACTCTATATTGAGATTGTATTTCATGGTGTATCTGATTGATTTTCTCAGCCCCCATGCCTATGATTTCAAGGTCGGTTGAGCCATGAATCATCCTTGTTGGGAATCCGCTGACTTTCGAAACAATCTGAGCAATTGCCTGCTCCTTTTGTTTGCGTTCCATCTCCTCCTGATCTTCTGGGGTGACGGGGGATTCTGATTGAATTGAAGGTGCAGAGGGTGTAATGGTAGTTTGAATAGGCACCGCACTGCTCTGTGGGCCTGCTTTGAAGGCATCCGTATGCATAGCGTCCTGAATTTCGGGAAGATGTAGGATTTTACCCGAAAGTGCGTGTACTGCCAATGCGGCATGGAAAGATGCGATACCACCTACCTTAGGGTGATTGGTGTTCGTGACAATCTTCGGCTTGTTCTCAAAAATTTGTTCGGCAAACATGGCAAGGGCCCTCTTAGGGCCCACTTCCACAAACAAACGTGCGCCATCATCGTACATGGTCTCCATTTGGGTGGTCCACTCAACGGCTGAGGCCATTTGGGGCGCCAACTTTTCGAGAATTTTTTCCTTAGGTGATGAACCACTTGGGGCAACGTTTGGATACCAACCTCCATCGAAGTTAGAAGTGATCGGGATGGATGGCAATCGTATATCCAAGCCATTCAAGAAACGCCGTAATGGCTCATTGGCTGGAGCTACAATTCGTGAGTGGAATGCATGACTGGTTTGCAATTGTACACAGGTTGCTCCAGCTTCATCGAATAACTTCATGACCCGCTTCATCGGCTCTGATTCGCCTGCAATCACAGTCATTTTGGGACTATTTTTGTTGGCTGCAATGACATATCCGGGTTCTGCAGAAAGGACTGCTTCAATTTGCTCAAATGGTGCAGATACTGAAGCCATGATTCCGCAATCTGGCACATCAACACTCCCCATTTCGGTCCCTCTTGCCGCAACAGCACGCAATGCATCCTCGAAATTGAGAATTCCCGCAACCATCAGGGCTGCATATTCGCCAAGAGAGTGGCCTGCTACCATGTCTGGTTCTAAGCCATGGGCTTTCAACAATCGATACAATGCCAAATCTGCAGTAAGCATGGCAGGTTGTGTATACTCTGTTTGCTTAAGTTTCAATTCAGCATCTTTCTGTTGCTGTTCGGATAAATTCTCTCTCAAAACAAACGAAGAAAGCGATTCCCCGTCCAGAACTTCTGTCATCGTTCGGTCGGCCTCATTCCAAGTTTCTCCAATGCATCTGTACCTCTTGGACAAATCTAGAGTCATGCCGACATATTGGCTACCTTGGCCAGGATACAAGTGTGCCACTTTGGCTTGTTCGGGCAATGGTGCTGTGTCTGTAATCATCACCATTTGCTTAGACAAAAAATCCCACTTTGAACGATCCTCACAAGATGCCTCAAACAAATCGAATCTCTTTGATAATTGAGCCCAATTCGTGGCGACAATAGCACACCTGACGCCCTTGGCCACGAATCCTCTACTAGCTTCAGGTAAGGCGCTTGACAACCGTTTCCCATTTGGATCGTCATCGAAGTTTGAGCCGGTGAATAGTTCTGCTCGAAGGGTTTCCATTTTCTCTTTGAGGGAAGGAATATCAGTAGCATTGGCCAGTAAAAGGCCACCTTCGATCTCTTTCAATTCGGCATGCGTCATTGTTGGATGTGAATTTCCTTGCGCTGTGGTTTTCGTGTTTGGATTCAGCCATGCTGCTCGACGTGTGTCGAATTCATGTGCAACTGCAATGTGATAATCACGATCAAATGATTCGATCGCACAATGGAAATTGGTCCCTCCAAATCCAAATGAGGACACTCCTGCGCGTCGTGGATGAGACGTTGGTGAAGGCCATGGTTTCGCATCCGTTGGAACGTAGAAAGGATTTGAGTCCCATTCAAAATTCTCATTGGGTTTGGAAAAGCCTGCACTTGGAGGAATGGTTCCAGATTCTACTGCTCGAATGGCCTTGATGAGCCCCGCAATTCCTGCTGCAGCTTTGAGGTGCCCGATTTGACTTTTGATGGAACCAACTGCAACCGTGTCACCTCGAGGCGCGTTCCTGAACGCCTCCGATAAACTGGTCAATTCAGTAGCGTCACCGACAACCGTCGATGTCCCGTGGGCTTCAATCAACTGGACAGTTGCTGAATCATAGCCAGCTTGCATATAGGCTCGACTGACCGCTTGAATCTGACCTCTAGTACTGGGGGCTGTAATTCCTTTACCCCGACCATCGCTACTTGCACCCACACCTCTAATGACTGCTTGAATCGGATCTCCATCCCGTATTGCATCGGAGAGTCTTTTCAGAGCCAGAGCGCCTGAACCCTCACCCATAACAAATCCATTTGCCTTAGAATCAAAGGGAGTGGAATGGGTGGGTGAAAGGGCTCCAATTGCACTGAATTTAGCAAAGGTTGCAGGGTCCATGGTTCGGTCACTTGCACCAGCAACCATCATGTCGACTTGCCTTGTTTGCAACAATCGACAAGCATCGAGAATCGCTGCAAAGGTTGACGCGCAGGCAGCATCTGTCGAGTAATTTGGACCCTGTAAATCCAACAAATTGGCAACCCGACCTGAAACAACGTTGGCCAACTCACCGGGCATTGTGTCTTCGGTGACTTTCGGTAAACCATCGAGTAAAGCCGCCTTGAATGCTTCTTTTCCCTCCTGGGGCATACCTCCAGATTCGATAGCGTGCCGGGCGAATTGATCTGCCCAAATTCTGTGATTCGAGAGATTTCGATTCTCCCCCCCGAGTGCATTGGCAAAAATCACGCCCGTACGGGACTTGGGTAACTCACTGGCACCTTCTCCCATATATCCGGCATTTTCCAATGCAGCCGCACTGACTGTGACGGCCCAGAGTTGAGTGTCATCGATTTGGTTCAATGAACCGGGTGGAGTTTTCCAACGCCGCCAATCGAATTCAAAATTCTCGATCCAACCTCCAATTTTGGAATATGTCTTGTTTTCGTCGACATTTTTCGGGCCACCTTCGACCCAGAAGTCTTTGATATTCCAGCGGTTTTCTGGGACCTCTTTCAGTGAAACCTTTGCGGATAAGATGTTATTCCAAAAGGCATCTACATCCGAGGCATCTGGGAATAATGCTGCAACACCGATGACTGCAATCGGCTCAAATGGATCTTGAGCCGGTTCTATTTCATCTGTCAAATTATCACCTCAATCACTGATACTATCTGGCACCATCGTACTGGAATATCCAGCGTCAACGTGAATGATTTGGCCTGTAACTCCTGAGCCCAATGGGCTGGAAAGCCAAACTGCACAACCAGCGACATCATCTTGATTCACATTTCTTCGTAACGGTGAATTTCTCTCAACGTGATCCAATATATCTCCAAATCCAGGGATGCCACTGGCCGCTAAGGTGCGGATGGGTCCCGATGAAATCGCATTCACCCTGTGCCCTTCTTCACCCACACGCATAGCCAGTTCTCGCACCCATGCCTCCAATGCTGCTTTGGCAATACTCATCACCCCGTAATTTGGAACATATCGGGTGCTTGCAGCGTAAGTGAGGGTGATGGTTGACGAGTTTGCAGCAAGGTGCGGAAGTGCGTGTCGCATGACACGTTGCAATGAATGCGCTGAAATTGTCATTGCAAGATTGAGGGGCGCATCTTCGACAAACAACATGTGTCGGTCAAAACATTCCCGAGGGGCGAAGCCAATTGCATGAATGACTACATCTGCTTTTGATCCTGGTGACACTTCCTGCCATTCTTGGAAGAACTCAGCAGTTGTTTCCTCTTCTGAAACATCAATCGGATAGAATGCTTCGATAGCATCCAGTTTATCTTTCAACTGAAAAACACGACTCATGAATCGCTTTTGATATCCAAGAATTAGTTTGCATCCCGCCTCAGCCAAGCGATTGCAAATCGCCCATGCGATTGAATCTTCAGAGGCAACGCCAAAAACGAGTGCCGTTTTTCCTTCGAGTTGTAACATCACATCACCCTCAACCCTACGGGTTGATGCTCTCGGAAGCAGACGGGTTTTGAGGGTGCCCCTCGGAAATGACCCTACGGGTCAATTTGTCCATACAATTGATTTGGCCAAACTGAATGGACGTGAGAGAGCAATTCTTCAACTTCATTTTGAGATAGGATGGTCAATAATTCACTTGCAAGATTCTGTGTTCTTTTCGGCACTGTTTTCGGACCAAGAACTGCCCCCGGTCGTTTGGGGTCATCCAAATAGTCTGTTTCCATCGTCCAAGATGATTTACAACATTCAAAACTGTCAATCAACTCTACGACACTATTTTTCCCCATGCTCACAGATGATGACAAACCATGTGTGAACTGTTCACTGACATTTGCAGAAGCGTAGTGGTGTACAGCTCTTTTTCGATTCAAACCCGCACGATCGCAGATACTAGCCAACTCAGCATTGGTCGTACTCCCATTGTCTTCAACATGCAATTGAATGGGGAAACCGGCCCTAGACGCCATCTGCATGACTGTTTCCAATTGGATATTTGCAGCAGACCAAATTTCCTCGGACACCGGATAATGGGGCCGGCCTACCTCTCCCAAAGCAACTGCCTGACCTTCAGCACAGTAATTCAATGCTAGTTCCACAGAATCCAAATGCAATTGAGTGGCTAATTCCATCCCCATTGAGTGAACCTGTTTTTCCCATACAACCGGATGAGGCCCCAAAATGACGTGGACATTCAAACCCACATTCTTCCGGACTGATTTCGCCAAATCCAATGTTTGTAGGTATGCTTCGTCAACCTGCTCGATGGATTCTGGTAGAGATGAAGAAAATCCAGGCTTGTGAACCAAACAAATGTGGGTGCCTCCGGCATTGGCAAAATCCCTTGCTGCGGAAAGACCTCTTGCCTCTAAGTCGAGATGAATGTGAGTATCCCAAATTGGGCCGGTCCATCGACCCCCGGAAATTGTCATTTGAATCAACCCAACAGATTCTCATCAGAAAGACGTTGCTTCCATCTTCGAGCTGCTATGGATACCAATTTCCCGTGTCGCGCCTCTGTGGCGATTCCGCGGCCATTTCGGAAGAGCAACATTTTGACTTCATGCTTCTGATCATCGATTCGCAGACAATCAAGTTCTACATCCATAACTGCCTCAGGGAATAAATCTGGTACACCTTCAAGGGATATCGTGGATTCAAAATCGAAAGAGGCAACCACGGGTCCAACCTCAAATGTCATTCCGGATTCATTTTCACCCAATCGAAGCATGACTTCCTTGGCTGCAAGATGAGCCAAATCTTGTTTGCGACACCCATGCACAATTATCTTGCCATCCATATCCACCAGAAGTGTTGCACGGGGGGCAACCAAGGATAGCATCACATATTGCCCACTACGTTTCCCACCTAACTCATCAACAACTCTTTGCGGGTCCAAAGATACACTCGGATTGAATCTGAAAAGTTGATTTTCGACTCGAGTTGGGCTCATTCTTCTTCCTCTCCTACATGTTCTGGTGGCGGTGATTTTTCCAATGCTTTGAGGATGCTGGGGAGCCAAGCCTGCATGACTGGTACAAGGAGCACGGGTGCTTCCTCATCATCAACCTGTCCCCCGGAGAGTGTTGCCAATGAACCACGCAAACGGGATGCTAAACGTTCATCTCTTCTCACCTGTAATTCAGGCGTCAAAATCGATTCGGACCGAGCCCACCAAGTTGCTGCAAAAGCGCTGGCTTGCGCGTATCCACTTGCCTTTTCGTTGTCCCTTTCTTGGCTTGGAGGGGAAACTTTTCTGATAGATTCACGCAACATCTTTCGCCAAATTCTGCCACTAAAAATCGAACGAATCAGATGCTTGATTCGTACCATTTCATCGGCGCAATCTTCCACCCATTCAGTCCATTCTTCGTCATCAGGTTCAATGAAAAAAACGGGCCTTGGACCTTTTCCTGAAGAGCTCAACGCCGCTTGTAAAAGGCGACGAGGTTCTGGGTCCGGAAATCTGCATGTTTGAATCGTCTCAATCGAAGACATTCCCAACATCATTCTCGCCAAAGTTCCGCCTGAAGATATCATTGCATCTCGGTTAATTCCGGGTGATGACTTTTCTTCCTCAAATTGTGAATCCCAAATTTCCGATTCATCATCTGGCAAAAGGAATGCCAATCCATGCCAATTCCCTTCAGTACGTCGTAGTGTTGAACTGTATACCACATTGGGCAAAAATGGCCACAGTCTGATGACGCCTCCACTAGGGTCGATCCAATCGACAGGGGCCCAAGTGAAGTGTGCCGAGTCGGCCATTGTTCAACCTCATTCTTGACTTGCTAGCCACTCTTCGAGTTGATCCACATTCCAACCCTGATCGAAATAGCCCTGAATGGTTGCTTCATCCCAGAATGGGAACTTTTCCTTTGCAATTTCCATTGGACTCTTTGTCACGGATGCACCGGGTGGACCACGGGATGAACCGGGTGGACCGCGCCCTCTAGCACCAGGTGGACCACGGCTTCTAGCAGGGGTCACAGGTTGTGCTGCAGGAAGGAAATCTTCCTCCTCAATGTACTCCAATTCCTCATCCTCAACCGTTTTGTTGAGAACGAGCAAGACGACTACAACTGCTACAACAAGCACCAAGACCACACCGATAATTCCAATCAGTAACATCGAACCACCTTGCGATTTTTCATCAGAGTATTTGGCGACGTTAAATGCAGGGATGCTGGCAATTTCTTCTCCATCAACCTTAATCAAGATGCTAACATTTGTTGCTGCCTCAGGGAATGGGTCGACTTCAATTCGCCACAATCCACAATCGGATTTGGCGTTGCATACATCAGAAGTTTTTGTTACTGGTGACTGGAATTCTCCACTGATTGAAATGACAATTTGAATTTCAAATTGACCTTCCTTATTACCGACGTTCTCAAAGTCGATTAGTATGTCAAACGGCTTTTCTGCCATTGGATTATCGACAGATAAGTCGACTCGATTAATTTCGAAATTGGAAGACTCGTAAGTCAATTCATATTCCCCTGCACCACCGTCCAGCGCCTCTCCAAAGGCCCCGGAACCACTGATGGTTTGACCGGCTGTATCGTATCCAGTTAACCAGAATTTCACGATTACATTTTCCATGTCATCAGGGATTGGTTGAACATTATCCCACAAATTGAAACAGGTTGCAGTCGCACGTATTCGACCTTGATCAGATTGAAGGGCCATGGGTACGCTTTCCCATCCTTGGCTATCCTCAAATGCGCTGACATACTCTGTCCAATTGAATTCAAATCCACTCTGTACTTGTTGGGTTTGGTAGAACATCCAATTGAGATGGACTGAATCGATATTCATTTGTTGGCGCTCATCGATTAGAATCTCCGCTGACAAGCAATCCATGATGGATGTAGAAATACCACCATCTAGTGTTTCACCTGAGTCTGCATTCGACAATTCCCATGAGTTAGATACAGCATTGGGTGGAGTACCATCCACCTTGACGACAAATTCACGCGAGGGGGCTGGAGTATAATCTATGGCACCTTCAGGTAGACCTAGCAATTGCATGGTGTAAGTGTACTCATTCGTGGAGTATGCTGCAGGTTCAATCAACTGGAATGTTCCATTTTCAAATGGATATTCGGTGGTTACGGTTTGTGCCGGGTTATATCCAAGATCAGCATTTCCATTTGGATATGCTGGAATTCTAGTGACTTGCAAAGTCATTGGGATTTCAGGGCTAACGAAAATGAAGGAATTCATTCCGGCGCTAAACACATATCGACCATCGATGACCAAAATGTCACCTGGTGCCACATATCCACCTGATTCGGTGCCTACGCCATCTGACGAGAAACCAGAGGTATCTTCCACGGTAAACGTGGTCATATCCAATTCTATTCCACTTGCGTACATCCATCTTTGTGTGGGATCATTTGCAGAAATTGTACTATATTTCTCATCTTTATCGCTGATATATACATCAGGCGTAATCACGCCACCGACAAAGGAGTTTGGAATTGACCACTTCATCCGAATTGGAACGTCGAGAGTGAATTGTTGTTCAAACGGAGAAATCAGAACGTTGCCCTCCCGACTCAACATGCGAGGCTTTACACCCGTATTTTCGTAATCGTCGATGATTTCAAGCCAGTTACTGTCCGTCCAAGCCGTATCATTCTGAGGGGAATAGAATAACTCTGTGTGCGCTTGAGGGTCATAGACCAGAGAATCATTCTGCGACGAAAATTGCGGATTCATATTGATGCTAATGACTTCGATATCTCTCCAACCGTTCAAATCTTTACCATCAACCAACAGGTGATACACGTTTCCAGCGTATATTGAACGGTTTTCGTTGGTTAACGAATTCCCATTAGAATCTGAGATTCGGAATGCGTCGATACCTGGTGTCGCACTATCCATGGCAATGTATGTCACGAGGTCTCCGTTAATCCCTGGGCCACCCCCATTGATTTGGTTTCCACCGATGTCTCCACCGGATACGAATACGCTAACCATTTGAGGTGGAGATATACCGTTATTCGCATAGTCACTGATACATTCGCAGGGCAAATTAATCGTGTAATACGAGGTGTCAGTAGCAGTTTCACGAACAAGTTCAACCTGTGAATATTCATTCAACTGAGCTTCTCGGTCTTTCTCTCCAGCATCCGGAACGTGGCCAGGTTCTCCTTCCTCCCAATCTGCTGGGGGACAAACGCCATCTAAACCACAATCATCCTGTTGTTCAACCCAATAATTGAGGGTCAACGTTTCAGGGGCGAGGGGGTTATCTCGAGCCGCAATTCTGAATTTCTGATTGAGGCTCGCACGGACCCAAGTATCATCATCAAGTTCACGCCAATCTCCTTGGTTGCTGAATACTGAGATATTCACTAAATCGGGAGAATATGGATCCAGAGTGATTGAGAAGCGAATCGCACAATCACTGTCCGGGTTGTACTCTGCCGGTGGACATACCGTATCGCCATCGGTGTAGTTGGTCATCAATAGGCGGTAATGTTCGTTCCCAACTTCCATTGCAGGGAGTGTGGGTTGCCAAGCAAATTCTCCATCGATTGTTGGGGCGACCGAATCGACTGGAAGCCATTCCTCCATCATGATGTTTGACTGGTTTCGCTTTTGCAAATGAATTTGGTAATTCATCGGATTTGGAGCAACATCGATGTCCTCATATCGAACACTGAAATCAAGAGTGATTGTGTTGCTCGAGAATGCATTGGTCAAATCGGTCTGCTCAATTCCTCCTTGATTGAATAGATGGAAGTCGATGATACCTGCATCATTTTCCACTGCATTACCAACGCTTGGCGCAATCAGAGTACCTGCGGGAAGGCCACTGACGCCAGTGTCAGAAATTGCCATTGCATACAGGCGTACGCTTGCAGTATCATCCCAAGTTGGATTGACGGTAAAGCGCCAGTTTAGTTGCATGGTTGAAGAACCATCGACAGGAGCGGACATCGATTGCAAAGCCATGAAATCGATCTTGTCGTCCTCATCGGATTCTTCCCAGAAACTACCATTTCCACTATCCCAGCGCAATTCCATATTCCCATTTTCAGTTTCAAACAATAGGGAGGCTCCTCCAAGAGTTTCGGTCGCACCGGATACATCGTGAGTCGTGATGATTTCAATGATGTCACCATTTGGATACATACCAGTGATGCCGCCGTCATCCAAAGTTGAGTCATATCCACTGGTGGTTGTTACGGATAGCGAACTCAGTGATATCGCACCTCCAGAGCCGCCAACAACCCTCATTGGGACGACAACATCCGAGCCATCGCCATTGCCTGCCAATGCTACACCCTGATTCAGTTCACGGGCAATGTTGTTTGAATCTCCAATCGAGCGTTGCCAATCATACACAATTTCGAGGTCTCGGAATGTGATGCTAGAACCGATAATCGAAGTTGGAGCATCTAAACTTAGTCGGAATAAGCACCACTCATTCCCATAATGATCGACCCAAGCCACAGGTGTCAGTGGATTGTCTAACAGTGACTGAATCGATGATTGAATCGAGGCCAATGGACTCTCAGGGTAGGGTACCAAGAACGGTCCTTCATCGATGGTTCCGATGACCTCTTCTTCGTTTCCGCTCATGATGGATAAATCGAATTCGCCAATTCCATTTGAATCAAAATTGATTTCAGCATAATTCACATCTGCACCCTTTGGCAAGAGGAAAGACGCACCTTCGGAATGTAGGTTCACATCCAGCATCATAATCGATGAAGATGCTCCTTCGTTGATTCCATTGACCACGCCAGAACGGAACATGTCTTGGCGGCCAAATCGTCCGAAACCGGAATCCATCATTCCCCATTCGATATCGCCGTCAGCAGCTACATCGAGCGAAATACCACGAGAGTGGTGAGCGAAGCGGTACTCTGCGTGGAATGAATAAACCTCACAGAATGACGTGTAATTTGCCATAACGCCGAAAGTGAAGGTCGGTTCTGAAAGTTCAGTCCACTGATTATTCGCCAATACATGCATTTGGTCATCCGCATTCAAACTCAAACCGAGCAACGCGTTGGGTGTGCCTCCACAATTATCGACAATTGTGGGTTTTACCGCAACAATCGGCATCGAGAAGTCTGAACGCGAGATTGTTGGTGTAAATGAGGTGTCATGAATACTGGTCATCAGAAGTAATTCAGAGCCTCCGTTCATCTCCGATATCCATTTGTCACCAGCGTATGTACCACCTTCCCAGAATACGCCCTCAGTATTGTTGAATGTAGTTCCAATAATTGTCCCCAAGTGGAATCCATATAGTACAGGAGATGACAAACGTGCAGTTCCTGAACCAAACGTGAACTTCAAATCGATGAGGGGGTATGTATCAGCATCAATATCCCACAATTCAATGAGGCTACCTTGGAGATTTGACATTGCATTCCCGTTGCGATCTAGGACAACATTTCCTGTACCTGCATCAAGGATATCAACACCAAAATCTGAAGAGGCTGTTTTGCGAAGTTCAAGATTTAGCAACCCATAGCCATCAGGGAATCCTGGTTGACCTGATGCCTGTGGGGCGAATGAACTCAATGTGACGTCACCCTGAGCGGGAAGAGGGTCACCCACACGGACCCCGTCAATGTACCAACCTGAATTCATCATTTCAACTGGAAAGTTTTCATTGCGTGGGTTGATTTCGTGAATGAAAACAAGTTGCACGTAACGACCTGCGTGAGATGATAGGTCAATCTCAATGTTCGACCAACCCCCTGGGCTATTGGAGGATGTTGTACCGTTACCTGCGAGAACATAATCGCCCGATTGGGGACCATTGTTGCCCAAACTATTGCACCTTCCTGATGGCACTTGATTGGTTGCTGACCCCAATTGATGGAAGCCGTCTCCGGATGAAATTCCAGTGGTTGAACCTACATCAAAAGGAACGAATACTGCATTTTGGAAATCGATATTATTCGTTGAGTTCTTCACTGCAACATATGCACAGTCATCGTAATAGAACTGATTTGTGCCTGCTGAACGATAGAAAAGTGAATGGAAACTTCGGAATGACATGTCTGCCTTGCCTGGATGTACAAAGAACGAGGGGCTATTCAGCACCATCTCATATTCTCCATCGGGTATGTTTGCAGTATAATCAGGGTTTTCGAAATCGGTACCCCAACACCAATCTCCGACCCCACATCCCTGAGTTAACACGTTGTTATCCCCGCGGTCATGGCCCCAATTGATTACCAGTGGCTCCAAACCTTGATCTGGTCCGGTAGTCCAACCTTCTGTATTCGATTCAAAGTCTGCACCGTAACCCAAACTGGTTAACTGAAGAGATTCTTCTTCGACTGTGAAATCACTACTGGATGAATACTGTGTCATCCCACCATTGTAAATCGGATTCCAAATCTCACCATTGGCCACCAATGAACTGTCGATTACCTGCACGTCATTGTGTTCAGTATACGATGTTCCAACAGTTAGGTCAGCGGAAGTAACGGTTTCACCGGCAGGCATACTAACGCCTCCAGTCAAATCATCATCCCAAGTGCCTTGATCGCGAAGTTCAACATCGACTTCAGAATCTCCATTGGCAAATGTGCTAATCGTCGCTGCATGAACCAGAGTTGTTGAGAACAACATCAAGCAAATCATGGCCAACGAAAGGGTACGTGTTCGGTTCGTCATTCAGGTCACATCCAAGATGAACCACATAGTGGTTCTAAGCAACCCACACAAGGCCGGCATATAACACCCATGTTGAATCGCTTGGCCCCGTAGGGGGCCAAAATATCCCTATTTCAGGGCCAATTGCCTGATTCTAACTGATTTTAGGCAGGATTCAGCCAAATGTTGAATCCCACCATGGATGCTCTCATTTTCCCGTAGTCTATTCAAGTCTGCTACCGTGGTTGGGCGGTCTGGTCCAAGAGCATCACAGAGTTCAGGTCCAGTGGAAATATGATAGGTACCAATTTCCCGAGCTTCATCGATAATTTCCTGCTTATCCAACCCGAGTAAAGGTCGTAAAATTCGGAATCTACTCGCTTCTTCCACAGCCCCCAAATTCCCTAGCGTTTGGCTGCTCACTTGACCCAAATTTTCGCCTGTCAAAATCGCGGTCGCCCCAACTTCATCAGCAACATCGCTTGCAATTGCGTTGAACAACCGTTTCATGTGCACAAAATAGTCACGATGCGCTTCAAGTTCAGTGAATTTTGCAAGAGTTTCCCCTACAAGAACGACCCTGAGATTTGAATCGATTTGACCCGATGAATCAGCGGATTGTAAGAGGTGTTCCAAACTGGCGACGGTTTTGTCCTCTGCTTCAGTTCCAGTAATCGGTTCTTGTGAGCAGTGAACTGGAATGATGTTCCAACCTGAACGGACCATTCTGGCTACCGCGACTGGGGAATCAATACCTCCAGAAACCAGTGCGATGCACGTTGGAGGCTGCGCCATGACGGCGGCTACTGCTTCACCCCCATAATGCGATGGGTTGGGGGAAACTAGGTGACAGCCTCAAGAGGGGGTGGTGTCACCCACCGACCGGAGATGGAGATGTCTGAGCCCTATTCAACCGACCCCGTGACAAAAATCGACGAGGTATTTCCGCAGGATACCAATGCATACAATACACTATTTGGTGGTCGTTTGATGAGTATCATGGATACCGCAGCGGGAATGGTTTCAAGCAAATTTGCCCACCGCGAATTCGTTACTGTTTCAGTGGATGCATTGAAATTCAAGAGGCCAGCCTACCAAGGAGACCTCATTGAAACTACTGCGAAAGTGGTCCACACAAGCACTCACACGGCTGGAGTACACGTTATTGCAAAGCGACTGAACCGAAGTGAATGGGTCACTGAAGAAATCTGTTCTGGATTCTTTTTTATGGTTGCAATTGATTCTCAAATGAGACCTATTCCGATTCCACAATTGACACCTGAAACCGAGGAAGATCAAAGAATGTGGAATTTAGCTCAGGCCGCTCGTGATGCGATGAAGGCATCCGGACAGTAACACCATTTCCAATCAAAAGAGGTGCGAAAATGCCCGTGTTGAATGTCGCTTTCATCGGTTCTGAGGAATTGGCTCGCAAATTGGCGAAAAAGGGAGATGTGCGGGATATTGAATCCTATGTTCACAAGGAAATTGTGGATGGACAGGTACGCATTTTGTCCCTATTACGGCCCCTGCGTCATCCAGAAAGGTTGAGGCCTTTGCTCAGTGTACTCAATGTTGCCAAGGCAGGAGTTGTCGAGATTTCTGAGGTGGATGCTGCCTTGGGGGAGGTCATGGTTGCGTTTGGTGCTGCTGGGATTTGCAATGGACACGCAATTATCTCGCCCAAGGAAGGGCGATGGATTGATGCGGACCAAGTAAAGATGATTCTAAAACAGGCTGGTTTGGATTCATGGACACTACATGAAACGCCTCCAGATGAGCATTCATTGAGAGAAAATCTACTATCCAACTTGGATTCTGGAGAACCAAACGATCCTCTGATAATCCCCATCGACCAACATTTCAATGTCAAAGGTGTCGGTTTGGTCGCGATTGGTTACGTTCAAGCTGGTGCAATCACGAAGCATGATGAAATCCTAGTCCTCCCAGCCAATGAAAGTGGAATCGCTAGAAGTTTACAAGTGATGGATGACGATGTAGAGCAGAGTATTATCGGCGATAGAGTTGGTGTCGCAATTCGTAACCTAAGAGAAGAAGCACTGCACCGAGGGTGCATAATTACACATCCAAATGCAGATGGTTTGACCCGCCATGATTCGTCAATATTCACACTACAAAAAGCTCCATTCCAAAAACGAGAACTGGCGGCAGGAGATGTTGTACATGCTGCTATCGATTTACAATTCCAAGTGGGTCGTGTACAATCAATAGAAGGAGATGTGATTACAGTCGATTGGGAACAACCATTATGGGTCCAAAAACGTGAGACTGCTCCAGTGATGATTGCACAATTAGATGCTGGAAATATGAGAATCATGGGTGTTGCATCTTCTATCGCGCCCGCGTGAGACATTCACCCGAAAACTGTGGGTCTCATGGTGATGAACTGCGATAAACTGTATAAGCAGCAAGTCTCGCTGACGTTCTGGGATGCATCAACAGGAAGGGCCCTTTGGGGTTCAACCTGAGCAGCGTGGGTACGAAGTTCTCACAACGTTCAGGTTGGCCGGAGTCGGCGGAGGCGTTAAGGGTCTGTTAAATGAAAAATCACTCCTGTTGGAACGTCGAGATGGCAAAGGAATTCGAGTAGATATCAACACCATTGAAAGAGTACGCCATCACCATATTCCAGTTATAGCCCCTGGTTTGACATGGATTGGATTCATCACACTGATTCTTGCTGCGAGAGTACTTTCAGGACCTATCCAAATTTATGCCCTAGCCGTTGGGGCAATTACGATTTTCACTTGGCTGATGGGTAGAAGGCCTACACTTTGCATCGATACAAAGCATGGAGACAGGCACATGTTACATGGCCCTGATAGTTTGTTATTGAGAACACAGATGATCATCAACCGTTTGTGTGATGGGAAAACATTGGATGAGGCTCGAGAAGGCTTAGAGGAAATCCAAAGAAATTCAAATTTCCCTTCTGTATCGCCGTTGGTTCCAGAACCCGCCCAATTGTCTCTACCGGTAGAAGAGCCAGCCAAAGAAGCAGAATTGTTACCAGAGATTGGAATTTTTGACGAATCCGATTTGGAGCAGGCTCTGAAGGCCATGTACCATGGAGATGCTGGGACATTGCCAGAACCAAAACCGGCCACTGAAAATTCAATCATTGAACAAAAACCTGCAACCGAATCATTTGCTGGGGAAAGCCATGCAGATCAGGCCGGGAAAGGATTGTTGGATAGAGCAAGAAACTCTCTGTATGAGGCAAGATCGGAAAGCGCGGAATGGAGCAACCAACAAAATCTAGACAAATGGTCCAAACCGTGGGAGCAACAAACCACAGACAATCATGAGATTAGCAAAAATACTGACTCAGCGTATGAGCGTGCATGGGGTCGAAATTCCCCCGAATGGTATTGTGAAAAACAAAATTCACCTCCTGAGAATCGATTCCAAACCGCACTTTCGGAAGCGAAGGAAGAAGGTGGAACATTCTTTGCAGGCGATATGTTTGACGATTTGGGTAGTCAAACAACCGATACTGGAATCTTTGGGAATATGTTTGACACTCCAACGCCTGCAAGTATTCCCGAACCCCAACCGATGCAAGAACCTGAATCTGCACCCGTGTGGTCTGGGCAAGCAATTCGTGAGGCTGCTCCGGCGGCGCCCTCTCATGCCTTGGCAACCACGCTACCCGAGCCATCTCTACACGCACTAAGAGAAGAATGCACACTTGGCGTCGTTGCAGCAGCCCGAATTTCAGAGCCAGAAACCAAGCCCGAACCAAAGGAAGAAACTGGACTTGAGGAATTCCCCGCTATAGGTACGCTATTGAGAAGATCAAACAATAGACGGCAAAAGGTGGCCCCATCTCAAAAACGTGGAATCTTGTCTAGACTTACGAATAGAGGAAAGAAGGCGCTGGCAAAGAAGGCGGGAAGAAAGGCTAGACCTGTCCGAATTGCGGGTGACGATTACGCAGACGTGTATGGTGATGAAGACGGATTTGACAACGGAGAATATCGAGAGGTTTCCATGAGATCTGGGCAAATATTGAGACTGCGTGCCGATCAAGATCACCAAGCCGAAGTGGCAGAGAGAATCAAAACATTGTCCAAATCTTCAGGCGGGGGTATTGATGACGATGATACGGATGCACTCATACAAAGGTTGTCTGAAAGTGGAGACTTAGCCCCCATCGCCAATTTGCTCAAGGCTGCAGAAACAAAGCAACTCTCATTTGGACAATTGGCCAGCACATCTCCACCAAAAGAAAAGCCAGGACATCATGGCATTTCCCGAATGGGATAATCACAGTAAGCCGACCATTCGCCGATATGTATCAAGTCGAGCATGGTACTCGCCCCGTTCAAGTTCAACAATTCCTTTAACTCCAAATTCTGATAGGGTAAACGAGGCCATAACTGTAGCATGGACCAAAGCATTGTGCAGTTCGTCAAGGCTTGGTATCAACTCTTCTGTTTCTGACAAAAATGTCAGTAATGTACCTGCGAAAGAATCCCCACACCCTGTTGGGTCGATGATTTCGGAAGTCGGGAAGGCTGGCAATGTGAGTATGCCATTATCTGTGAGGGCAACACAGCCATGTTCTCCTTTCTTGATGATTAGAATTGCAGGACCTGATCCAGCATCCTTTCCACCTGCAAGTGCAATTCCACTGCGAATTGACTCACCTGCCCGAATCAAATTTTCATCCTTTGCAATCATCCGGACTTCATTGTCATTGAGAATCGCCAAATCGATTCGTCGAAGAACACCTGATAATTCTTCAAATGCAATGTTTATCCATAGATTCATCGAATCGAGGGCTGTGAATTTTGCACCCTCACATTGATCTAGAACATGCGATTGAATCGAGGGGTGATTATTCGCTAGAAATAGTACCCTTGGGGCCCACCAAGCTGCGGGAACTTTTGGATGGTATCCATCTAACACATTTTGCTGCGTCTCAATCGTAATGGCCTGAGCCATATCCCCTTCGTATTTGCCGTGCCACCTGAATGTTCGGCCCCCTTCAATCCTTTCTATTCCATCAAGATTCAGTCCTGCATCCTGCAACAATTGGAAATCTGAATCCTTGAAATCCTCTCCGATTGCACAAACCAAACCCACTGGTAGCGTTCCACCCGGGTCTTGTCTTCTACTTGTATGGAAAGCCGCAGCAAGTCCTGCAAATGTACCTGAACCGCCTAGACTATCGTTTACGGAGCCTGCATCTGTTTCTAGATTATCGTAGGCCAAACTACCAACAATGACGATTTCCATGCTATCACCCGAGTAAATTGGGATGGTCCTCTAGATATTGGATGGTTACATCCCGTGCGATAAAATCTGGCTCGTTCAGAATAGCAAGATGTAGAGGAATTACAGTCTGTACACCTATCAATGTGGTTTCCCTGAGGGCGACTTTCATTTTTGCAATCGCCTCATCCCTATCTGGTGCCCAAACAATCAACTTCGCCAAAAGAGAATCAAAGCAACCAGGCATTTCGTAGCCAATGTGTGCATGCGTATCGACGCGGACCCCACGGCCACCGGGGAAATGGCAATCCCATAATTTCCCAGGGGATGGAATGAATTTGATGGGATCCTCGGCGTTCAAACGACATTGAATGGCATGACCTGAGAATTGTATTTCATCTTGGGAAATAGGAAGTTCTTCACCTGCTGCTACTCGAATACCCATCTTGACAAGGTCAACGCCAGTAATCATTTCAGTAATGGTATGCTCAACCTGAACCCTAGGATTCACTTCCAAGAAGTAGAACTGGCCATGTTTATCTCTGAGGAATTCAAAGGTTGCTAAACCTCGATAACCTACGGAACG
This sequence comes from Euryarchaeota archaeon UBA501, assembly GCA_002505685.1. Classification (GTDB taxonomy): domain Archaea; phylum Thermoplasmatota; class Poseidoniia; order Poseidoniales; family Thalassarchaeaceae; genus MGIIb-P. The sequence continues at coordinate 19,856 of DAVT01000128.1, forward strand.
TGCTCCTTCACAAACCCGTTCTCCAATTTCAGCTCGTACTTCATCAGATAGCCAAGGGCCTTCCTCAAGTAATTTCTGATGTCGTCGCTGAATCGAACAAAATCGCTCGCCAAAATGAATGGCGTTTTCTCCATCTGCAAGTACTTGAAACTCGACATGTTGGGCTCCTTCGATAAATTTCTCAACGAAAACTCGACTATCGCCGAAGGCAGATTGGGCTCGAGATTGACACAGATTCAAAGCCGATTCAAACTCGTCCGCCTGATGGACAACCTGCATCCCTATTCCTCCTCCTCCTGCCGCTGCCTTGATGATTACCGGGTATCCAATTTCTTCAGCGAGTTGGCGGGCCACAGATGGATTGTCGATGGCTTCATCGCTTCCTTTTGCCACTGGCAATCCAGCTGCTTCCATTGCTTTGCGGGCCTCGATTTTGTCCCCCAGCAATGAGATGACGTCGGCATTTGGACCGATGAAAGTAATCCCTTCCTCTTCACATCTACGAACAAAAGTCGCATTCTCTGCAAGGAAACCGTATCCTGGATGGATGGCCTCAGCACCCACTTCTTTGGCCGCATCAATAACTGCTTCAAAATCAAGGTATGAATCAAGTGGGTTGGTCCGATAAAGGGGGATTGCATAATCGGAAAAACGAACAGGTAGAGACAAGCGATCTTCCTTCCCATGTATTATGCAAACTTCAACGCCAAGTTCTCGCAGAGCGCGACTGATTCGAAGCGCGATTTCGCCGCGATTGGCAATCAACACACGCTTGAACATGGTAGTTGGCATCCGAGTTCGGTTCAAAGCCGTGACGCATCCGCCCTTTGGGCGGATTCAATCAGTACACGTCTCGAAGATACCGCTTCTCTTCACGCATCAAAGTCTGTTCCACGAATTCTTTGGCCTCGTCTTCTGACATTTGGCCGTGCTCAGCACAGATATTGATCAAGGTCGTATGTACGTCCTTTGCCATGTAATTCTTGTCGCCACAAACATAGAAGTAACCGCCATTGTCTATCCAATTCCAAATTTCAGTTGCATGATTGGCCATTAAGTGCTGGACGTATACTTTTTCGGGACCCTCTCTAGACCATGCAAGATCTAACTTGTCCAGGGTTCCATCTTCTACGTACGCTGAAATCTCATCTCTGTACAGGTACTCACCCGCTTCTGTCCAATCTCCAAAGAATAACCAATTTCGCCCTTCGGCCGCATCGGCCTTTCGTTGTTGAAGGAAAGCCCTGAAAGGAGCAATTCCAGTACCCGGGCCGACCATTATCATGTCCTTCTTACCATCTTCAGGCAGGACGAATGAACGGGTTGGAGACATGAAAACACGAACTCCTGTTGTCCCCTCGGGAACTCGATCTGCAAGATATCCTGTGGTCAATCCAGTCTTTGCACGACCCTGACCTTCGTACCGGACAATGCCAACCGTCAAGTGGACTGTACCCGGCTCAAAATCTGGAGAGGAAGCTATCGAATACAATCGTGGTTTAAGTCTATCAATTTGATCAACAAAGTCTTGACCGCTAAATCCTAGATGGCCAAAGTCATTGAGGACGTCGATGTAATCTCGACCCCACAAGTAATCCTCCATTGCTTTGTCATCACTGTTGAGAGATTCCCACAGTTCTTGAGCCGGATCAGTGCTTGCCACGGTCGGTGTGAATCCTTCGGGATAGTCGTCCTCATCACCAGACCATGACCAATCGATTGTAGGGGTTCCCGAGTCAACCATCACTCGCTGACGCTTGACAATTCGAATTTCACAAGCACCTCCTTTCGGTGCAAATTTTTCCCCGATACTAGATACAAATTTACGATTTGCTTGGTGAATTTCATAGTGATTTGACAAAGCCTCCTGTAGAGTCATTTGACCCGCATGGGTATCCACCATTTCATCCGGATTTGCCCCCAATGCAACAATCACATCTTCGACCAAGTCAGAAGATGTTACTGGGATGACCCCAAGGGCATCTCCGGCCTTGTACTCCATGCCCGAGTCGCCCAAGTCAAAGACGATGTGGCGGGTTTCTTTTCTGGAACCTTCACCATTCAGAACAAAGTTGACTGTAACAGTGGAATCATAGGGATTTTTTGCACTCCAATCTGACATTTTCTCACCTTCTGTCGACCCTCTTGTTGGAGGATGAATACAAGCGCCTCGTCTTTCGTATTTCAACCAAAGGGGTCGGACACTTGCTCTCAACGGTTGTTGGGATTTATCTATCACAAACTTGACTTTGAATCAATGATACGGAGTTTTGAGGGGAGAAGGTGCCGACCATATCTTTCCTCGGTTCAGGAAATGCATTCTGCCCATCAGGGAGATTGCATTCTTTAGTGCTGATTGAGGATACCCTATTGGTCGATGCACCCCCCACCGTTGTGCCTCAGATGCGCTCCCACGGAGTCTGTCCCTCTCAAATCACAGACCTATTCATCACGCACTGGCATGGAGACCACATCTTTGGAGTTCCATTCTTATTGCTTGAGCGGAAGTGGATTTCAGATAGAGAGGGGGCGAATAAATTGATGATTCATTCCCATCTTGGAGGTAAAGACAAATTGGAGCAACTCTGTGAATTGGCCTATCCCGAATCCCTCGGAGATTTGCAATGGGTATCTTACAACACCGAGCATGGAGAAACCAAAGGATGGAAATTCGAGCGCTTTGAAGTGTGTCACAACCCTATCACTGAGCCATATGGATATCGATTTGAAAAGGATGGGTTCATCCTTGTACACTGTGGAGATTCCGGGCCTTGTGACAATATCGAGAGATTAGCTCCCGAAGCTGACGTCATGATCATTGAACTCGGTATTCCAGATTATGTCGATAGCCCCTACCATTATACCCCATCTAGATTGACAGATCTGGCATTGAGAAATCCCGATACTATATTCTTGGCCACTCACAACTTTTCAAATTCCGGGGAATCTTCAGAACTACCAAAAAATGTAATTGAAGTTGAAGATGGGGATGTTTTCAAATACTGAAGTATATTTTTTGTTCAATTTTATTTACATTAATTTTGAGATAAAAAATGGGCCGAAAACTCACATTCCTGTCCGATTTCAATTGGGAAAAATCCAAGATCGAAATTTTCGGTAAGAATTTTCCCCAACATGATGACTCAGGAAGTGATGATTTTGGCGAGCAATTTGTTTTCGCTTGATAAACTTTTGAAAAACCAAAATGTGTCGAAGATATGATTTTTGAAAATCGGCTGACTTCGGAGCATTTATGTTATATTTATATGAATTGGTAAACGGAATTGGAAAATATAATTGCGACTGAATTGTCGAGAAAAAATTGGTTCTCCAGTCGTTCTATCAATCATGCTTAATTACCCCTCACGGACTCGACGAAATCCCTGTATGGTTTCGGCTCCTTGTGTTTTTACACTTGATGTCGGATTTCAGGGGCGAGGAAAGTGTTAGAAAATGAGTTCAAATCTTTTCGACGGGCTCCTCGAGCTAAAGAGTCTTTTCAAAGATCGGCGTGCGCTCGGTCACGCATTCAACCCGGAGAATTTACCTCATCGAACTGAAGAGATTACATCTCTTGTAAACAACCTAGTAGAGGCGCTTAGAGGTCATGCGCCGTCCAACATGAATCTTTACGGTCGCCCGGGTTCTGGTAAAACTGCCGTAACCCGTTTCGTCTGCCGTGACTTGGAATCTAAAGGTGCTGCGGAAGGTTGCAACATTCGAGCTGTAGAAATTAATTGTAGAAATGTCGATACCAAATACAGAGTCTTGGCAGAAATTGGAAACCGTTTGGGTGAAGAGGATGACGAGACGATTCCATTCACAGGATGGCCTGCTGACAAAGTGTTTGATCACGTGCGCGCGCGCATGCAGGCGCGCGGGGGTGTCCATGTCATAGTTCTAGACGAAATTGATCATTTGGTCCGAAAGGGCAAGGAAGGTGATGACTTATTGTACAGTTTGACCAGTTTGAATATTGGTTTGCTGGATGGAGCGTTTTGTTGTGTGATTGGGATTAGCAATGATCTGGCTTTTACAGAAATGTTGGACCCACGAGTGCAATCACGATTATCTCCAATCGATGTCGTATTCCCACCGTATAACGCATCACAATTGGAAGATGTATTGAGGCCTAGGGCTGCCCAGGGAATCAAAAATGAGGCTTTGGATGAGGCAGTCATCCCCCTATGCGCTGCTCTTGCTGCAAAGGAGGATGGGGATGCACGAAGGGCTTTGGATTTACTCAGAATTTCTGTTCAACGCGCTGAACAAAGTGAGGTTGAACGTGTTGGAATAAGTCATGTCAGACAAGCTCAGAATCAACTTGAGTTTGATCAAATCACACCAACAATTCAGAATTTACCATTGCAGCAAAAATTGGTTTTATTTTCAATCATAATCAATGAAAAAAATGGGCTGACAAACATCTCTACAGGTGAAGTCTATGGGACCTATGAAATGGCTTGTGAACATGCAGGTGAAAAGCCTCTCACCAGTCGCCGGGTCTCTTCATTGATTCGGGGTCTAGACATGGCTGGAATCATCACAGCAAAGAAAACTAGTCGAGGCCGTCACGGTATGTCGAAGAGAATCAATTCATGTCTACCGCCCGCCTTTGATGCGCTACATGTCATGAATTCATCTGAACCGGTGATGAATGACGTCATAGGAGCACGTTATCGCCTCCAGAATCGGCTCTAGAGCGTGAATTCTAGGCAGTTACCTTCGGGCAACGGTTATGACGAGTGCATGGGTCGCCGAGCCGATGAGCACAGACGATGGCCGTGAGGGAAGAACTCTCGCAACGCTCGCTTTTGCACTTGGGGTATGGGGCATGGCCCTCGGAATTCTCAACATTATGTTTGGAATAGGGGGTAGTGGAGAACACAAACTGAAAGTGGTTTGGGCCGCCTATCTCAGTGTTGGGCAATTGTACCCCGACCTGTATGTCGATGATATGGTATATCGTCCGATGAGTGATACTGTATTCATGATCCTCTCAATTGGTCTTACCGCTTGGGGCGGTTCTTGCCTACACAAGTCGACTGAGGGTGGAATTGTCGCTTGGATTCGTGGCGTATTCACCTGTGATAGTTGGCTAAGTTTGATGTCAACAAAAGAAGCAGGTGAGAAGATGACAGTGGCCATGTGGTGTATTCTATTGGGGATTGTATTCTACGTCTACCAAAGCATTGTGCACTGGAATTGGGTTGATGTCGGTGTGTACTCAGTCACAGCGGCTTTGCTCGGTTTTGGTTGTGCACTGATGTTTGCAGCTCAGGCCGAGTCACAGGAATAATCAGCGTTTCTTGGCGCTGAAAATTCGAGTATGGCCATGCCTTCCGAATATTGCATCCATCAAACCCAAGCCGGCTCCATACCAAAGGGAACCACTCCACAATAATTGATGGATTCTTGATGCATACAATATACACCATACCAAGGATGTTGTTGTGGCCATCCACCAAAGCGGTGTACCTTGTGGCCACCAGTATACCAATGAAAGTGCAAAGAGTAAACCTGTAAGGGCGATTGGTAGCATCCAAACAACTTCTTTTGCGTCGCTGACAAAGTCATGCAGATGGATATAACCATCCGGTTTACGGACGCCATGACGACCGAAATATCGTCTTATACGCATATGTGCTCGTGCATCACGACTTCGTTTCTTCAGAAACAGGCGAAGAGAAGATTCGGCCACGTGGTGTACAACAGCTGTGGGGGTATGTACGATGAACCCACCAGTTTCTACGAGACGAAGACTCACTTCCATATCTTCCGCATGGTACCAGTCCGGATTGAATCCTCCAATGTCCATCAATGCTTGACGAAGAAACATTGAGCAAGGGCCGTTGGCTAAATTCGTTAAACGAGGGCGGCTACTGTATTTTCTAGCAATTGTTCTAGCCCGAAGGCGACTGGTTGTGGTGTTACCTTCGTCAAAAATAGTGCGTCCAGTAACTGCCAGCACCTGTTCATCATCTACTCCGGAAGATACCGCATACATTTCAGAAATCCAATATGGGTCTGGTCGGCAATCGATATCGGTAATCGCGACCCATTCTCCTTTGCTTTCATTTAACGCTAAATTTCTCCCCGCAGACAATCCTAGTGCTGGTTGATGCAAAACTTTGACAAAAATTCCGTTGTGTTCCCCACTCCAAGCTTGAAGTTTGGAAAGTCCGTCGTCAGTTGAGCCATCGTCTACTGCGATAATTTCCAGAGGACGATAGGTTTGCTTGGTAAGAGCTGACAAGCAATCATCAACCCAATATTCTGCATTTCGCATACAAACAGTGATGCTAATCAGTGGTTGATCTGACATTCATTCACCTAACTTCAAACGCATCTAGCATGGTTCGACTGCGGGCTTTGGTATCTTCATCTGTAATCCTCATTACAACACCTGCAGAAGGTTGTCCGTACAGGACTACTGAGCCTAGAGGTGCAAGTAAATGAATGAAAATGGGGGACAAATCTTCTTCCCCATCCACCTCAAGTAATACCGGGCCTCCTTCTTCACTGAATGCAAACTCTAGCGCTAAATCTGCACACTCTAGTAATTCAGGAGTTAATTGTCCCGGAGGATTTTGGCATGATAAATTACCAACAAATGAACTTTTGTCCAACTCGCCATCCCAAGCGGTTCTTTTGGTGAGGCCATCCACGATACCCACATCTGGTACCCAGCCAATTTCAAGCAGAGAGTTTACCGTTACATCCCCAACTGCGATTAAGCAAGGTGAAAATGCCGGAATTGACTCAACCGCGGCAAGGATGGCGACTTCTGGGGTATCTTCCGGGCCGGGGAATAATGTCCCCATTGGCTTCTTCAATTCAGAGTCCAATGTGGATGGCATATGGACGGTTCGATCAAGGTCCGCTGCACGAATCCAAAGGTTACCGTCGCGATCGATGCTACCTTCCCGGATTCGGGAAGAAGAGATTGGGACCCCATCTCGAGCCAATTGATGGGCTACTTCAATGACCTCAAGTGGAGAAATACCGCCTTCGATTCGCATCTCATTGATTTTATCACAATTTTTCCTTGTTTCTGGGGTGCAGACAATATGAGTCGCATCTGATCTAGTTGGGGCTGGACCCAATGAATCCTCAAGGTTGTGCAAAGAAAATGCTCGTGAGCCGCACCAATCTGAGATATCTCCAAACCTCTCGGTTTGAGATTTGATGCGAGGGTCCTTCGTCAATGCGATGGCATCTGTGGTGACCCAAATTTCGACACTATCGCAAGAAAAAGCCGATTCAAGCAATGATTGATGGCCCTTGTGAAAACAATCGAAGGTCCCTCCGACGAGGCACAGTGTATGGCTCATCAACCGTTTCGTATGGCCCACAGTCTTTCAATCCGGCGGATAAGAAAGTGTGCCCCGGGGCGTAAC
>DAVT01000022.1 GCA_002505685.1 Euryarchaeota archaeon UBA501
AATCCATTTTCAATTAATTTCTGCAAATTCCAATCTCCTTGGCCCCATGCGGTGGCTTCAGTCCAATCTCTACCCACCATGAGAAACAATTCAGGGAGTTGAGCGGTTTGCAGTGTTCGGTGTAACAGGTCTGCAGTTTTTTGATGGGATTCCATGGTTGGCAATATCCTTGCGTCTCTGTTTGGGTCCAATGTTTCCCCCATGTCTTCTCTCTGTGCCATCCAAGACATGACGACTGATTCGGAGTATTCGGTCGGTTCTGAACTTGATACCGCGGATTTTGCATCAATCCAAGTTGAATCTGAATATAGATCATCAGTGTCTGAAATGGTTCGGTTCAAGAGAACATCGAGGTATAGCATGGCTCGTCCTTCCCAGCAACGGAATGCACCTGGGCTGGCCATTTCAGAAAGCAATCGCAGCCCTTGTGCAGCATCTTCGCAAGGCAATTGTGACAAATCATTCAGGAAACCAAGTGGAGTCCAGTCCACCGGTTGTTCATCGTACCAATCCAAAAATTCTGCTTCTGCATCGATGTCAAATGCTCTGTCAAGAGAAGGTATCGCATCAGGACGCTTTTCCCGCAATTCGCCCTTTGATAGGGCCATGGCCAATTGGTCGCCCGGAACGGAACAAAGGCCCCGGAAAACGGCGATGTCGACCAAACGGGCGACGAGGTCCACAGAGGCCATGCCATTCCCTTGCGCAACCCATCCATCAATGCTCGCAAGGTCGATTTAGCACATCGGGTTGAAGAACTCGGGCCCGACCCATAGGGTCGGGCGAGCCGGTACGGGGGTGATGCAATGGCGACAATCAAGGAGCAAATCGCTGAGATCCAAGCGGAGATTGACAAGACCCAAAAGAACAAGGCGACCATGCATCATATTGGTAAACTCAAGGCCAAAATTGCGGCCCTTAAACGCAAGATTGAGGCGCAGGAAGCGCATTCAAAGAGCAGTGGCCCCGCCTCTGGTTTTGAGGTCAAGAAATCGGGTGATGCAACCGTTGCATTGGTCGGTTTCCCATCTGTTGGAAAATCTACATTAATCGCTAGATTGACTGGCCAAGACTCCGAAACTGGGGCTTATGCATTCACCACGCTAACTTGCATCCCCGGTCTAATGGAGCACAGAGGCGCCAAGATACAAATTTTGGATTTGCCCGGATTAATCCCCGGTGCCGCAGAAGGAAAAGGCAGGGGCAAGGAAATTCTCGGTGTGATTCGTTCTTGTGACATGGTCCTATACGTTGTCGACCCCTTCCAAGAATCGCATTTCAATGTCCTAAATCGAGAATTGGAAATCAGTGGGATGCGATTGAATGAGGAAAAGCCACCCGTCTTTGTCAAGCGAACTGATCGTGGAGGAATTGTGGTGCGTTCAACATGCGAACAAACCCACCTTGAAGAAGAAGAAGTGCAAGATATTGTGCGCTCATTTGGGATGGTCAGTGCACACGTCACAATGCGCATTGATGCTACAGCAGATCACATTGTAGACACCATGGCAGCCAACCGTGTTTACTCCAAGGCAGTCGTGGTGGTCAACAAGATGGATATTGCAAGTGAGAATGACCTTACTCGCACCACTGATATGCTTCCAAAGGATTGGCCAGTGATGCCGATTTCAGCTTACACTGGAATGGGTGTCGAGGAAATGAAGGATTTCTTGTACGACAATTTAGGGTTCATGTCCGTCTATCTGAAACCACAAGGACAAGAGGCGGATTTGGTCGAACCATTGATTGTCAAGGATACCTCAACGGTCGAAGATGTGTGCAATACCTTGCATCGAGATTTCGTTCGAAAGTTCCGGTTTGCTAGAGTCAAAGGTCCATCTGCCAAATTCGATTGGCAGCGAGTCGGATTGTCACACCTCCTCAAGGATGGAGATCTGCTTTCTATCATCATCAAACGCTGATTATCGGGTTCATCTCCGAAGGAGATGTTGATAGGTGCGAGTGCTATCGCAGGTTCCCCGGTGGCAACATGGAGCGGTATCATCCTAGAGCGGGCCTTTGGTGTCTAATTGTGGCATTTCCCACATGGGCCGTCTTTCTCATCAACGGGATGTTGGGCTTTTTCCCTGCCGTTTTCTTTGCTGATGGAGGGGTGGGGCAGAAGTTCCACTTCTGGTTGTTTTTGAAAGACCGATTTTTTGGTGGTTCGCCAGATCCTGTGTGGTCTGAAGCCGGTGCCATGACCTCGCAGGAATGGATACTCTTTGCTTTGGCATTGCCCGCGACATTGGGCGCAATCTACTGTCTACGGCGTCGTCCAGAGTTTGGCGCCATTGAGAAGAGTGATGATGTTGGTGAGAGGGAAGCGCTTGAGTTTGGAGGCGGTGGAATCATCGCATCAACCGAGGGAGACGCCCACACACAATCGATTGTAGAGTCGGTCATTGGTGAAGCGCAAACAGTCGATGAGAACGTGGTCTCGGCCGCCCTAGGGGAAATGGGTGAAATCGCGGCTGCGAATGCCGCAGCACAGGCAGAAGAAGCTGAGATGGAAGTTGAAGAAGAGCCGATTATGGATAGTCGATTTACAACAACGATTCCAGATGAAGAAACCACAGAAATGGTAGAGGCTTACATTCAGGATGAACAGGAAGATTCCAAGGAAGAGGATGACATCGGTTGGGGCGTATGGGACCCAGAAGAAGATGCAAAAGAGGAGGTTGCCGAATCAGAAGTAGAAAGTGACCTGCCGGAGATTCCCGAAATTTTCCGCGAACCTGTTTCTGCTGTTGATGCGTTGGACGAAAAGGACCCGTTGACCGTCCCCTCAATCCCTGAAATTCCTGAAATTGTTGCACTTGAAGAGGCTAAGCCGAACATTTCCGAGCGTATTTCTTCCATGGCGAACCAAGCCGCAGACGCTACAGTCAGCGCGACCAAAGAGGTCGTGAGTGCAACTGTGACTGGAGCCAAGGAGGTTGCCTCGATTGCTGCGGGGATCAAGGATAAGGTCGTCGATAAGGTTCGTAAAAAATCCACAACAGGTGTCATGCCCGTTCGCCCACCTGGATTGCCTACCATGGCAGAATGGGACCCATATCAGGGTGTATGGACGTTGATGGGGCGCCCTGTTCAGGTAGCCAGTGTGCCAGAACCTGAACCGATTACACCAGCATGGGCTCAAGCAGAGCAGGAAATCCCAATAGAAACTCATCCTGAACAAACGCAAGAAGAAATGCCCCAGCCACGACGCAAGACGCCCTTCATTCCAGAATTGCCATAATCGAGGACACCACCATGGCCGAACGATTGGAAATCGAGGAGTTGATGAATGCACCTCGGATGAAGATGTTTCGTAAATTGGGAGCACATCTACGAAGTCGGGTTCGGGGGCTTGCAGTCCTATTTCTATTCGGATTTGTAATCGGGTACCCGATTGCTGGAGAAAGCATTGATTGGATTATCAATCAGTCCAGCCTCATTCCTGAAGATACACAAATCGTCGTTCTACAACCTTTGGAATTGGTATTGCTTCGATTGCAAATTGCCGGATATATCGGCATCATGTTGGTTGTGATGTCACTGATTTGGGATGCTGCAAGATATGGAAAAAACTTGGAACTTGGATTCGAAATTGGTTCGGTTGGAAAGGGGCTTTGGGCACTCGCAAAGTCGCTAACACTGGCGATTGCAGGCCTCATTTATGCGTGGGAAATCCTGATTCCATTCTTACTGGATTATTTGCATGAAGATGCGGCAGATGTTGGATTGCAATCCACTTGGCATCTACAAGCATGGATTGGATTCTTGATTTCCTTGGCACTTGGAAGTGCCTTGGCGTTCCAAGTTCCTCTCGCCGTACTAATCGCACTTCGAGGTGGTTTGGTAGAGCGTGAAATTCTCACATATTATCGCAGACATTTGTGGTTTGCCAGTATTGTCGTAGGGGCGATGCTATCCCCTCCAGACCCACTATCATTGGCGCTAATTGCAGCACCGATGATTGTGTTGTTTGAATTCGCCCTACTGATTGATCGAATCATTCCCCAGTAGAATTGAGACCCCGGTTTTGTTCATCAGCGGCCTTGGCTACAGCAATTCCGTCTTCGACATCAACCCATTTCATCATCACTGTTCCAGTCAAAATCAACACGAAAATACTCATGATTGCAACGCGGTCATCAAAGGCGATGGCCAATGTACCGTATAGGATGGGGCCAATGAATGCTGCAACTTTTCCGAAGAATCCGAAGAATCCGAAGAATTCAGCACTGCGTGTTTCCGGTACCATTTGACCAAATAGGCTTCTGGAAAGACCTTGGCAGCCCCCCATGATTGAACCGAACATGACTCCAAGCATCATGAACTGTAGAGTCACCGAGATTCCAAGTGGTTGCCAAACTAGGTCCCTTGCCGTCTCTGCGATGAAGTCTAGAGGGCCATCCCCAAGGTTGGTTGGATGATCCACACCTGCAAACGATTCAACATTGTCTCCTGTTTTGATGCTCATGCTGAATCTAGACTCTGCAATCTTTGCCTTTAGCGCATCTAGCGCATCTAGAGAAACATTGCCGACATCAACGGACATTGGATTCCCATCACTGTCCTTGGCCCATTGCAGTACTTCTGCTTCGTCGATTTTATCATTCACTTCAACTGGGAGGATGTGTTCGAAATCCTGCGCCCATTCTTGCTCTTCATTGTCCGGATCCTGAGCCAATTCACCTAGGCTGGAGAGTACGATCGCATGATACGATTCAGTTTCTTCATCCCAAGTGTATTGGATGTCATATCCTTCATGCGAATCGGGTGTTAGGGGTGCGAATGTCAAGGCCAAAACACCGACCAGCGTTGCAACGATGAGTGAAAGTTGCAGGGCTGATTTTGTCGAATACTTCTCCGCGATTTTCGTGAACCCAATCGCCGAAGGGGCGGCCACGAATTGAATCGCAAGGATGGCAAGAATCAGGTCGGTTGTCGTCAATCCAAGAACTGCGGGGCCGAATACACCCGCAAGTGCTGTCACACTGTTGATTCCGTCGATGTAGAAGAAATAGGCTAGCATGAAGAAAAAGAGAGTTCGGAAATCCTTACGCTTTTTCAGAGTTGAAACAACCTCTGATAGAGCGAATTTCGAAGATTCTAGAAAACTTGTCAATTCCATCTCTTCTTCGATATGAGGCTCAGGGACCCACTTGAATGTCAACAAGGCAAATCCGAACCACCAAATTCCTGATGATGCCATGACGAAGGGAATGACCCAGTCTCCGGTCAGTAACATGACCATTGCTAGATGGACCAACAACAGAATACCTCCACCAAAGTAACCGTATGCAAAGGCTCTGTTCGAGATGTCATCCATCTCGGTTTCATCACCAAGGTGGGGTAAAAGTGCGTTGTAGAACACACCTGCACCATTCAAACCGATGTTTGCCAAAACGAACATGATCATCAACCAAGCCCATTTCATGCTGATTGGAATCAATCCAGTTCCAGCAACTGCCAGAAGGAATGTCGCACCTGCACCTAGATAGGTCAGAATTCTCAGCCACCACATTTTGATCATTCTTCGGTCAGCAATTACACCGAACGAAGGGCTGAGCATTGCCACGATGAGGGTCGCAATTCCAACAGAATATGACCAAATGGCCGTCCCAGACATCTCGATTCCAGCAATGGTCGTTGTCAGTCCATTTGCTTCCAAGAACAGATAGAGAAACCATGGCGGTAGAATTGCCGTTGTCACGCTGGTTTCAAACGCAGATTTGCCCCAATCGTACATGCAGTAACCGCGAACGGCTTTCTTGTTGTCCTCGGACATACACTGGAACTCCAGTAGACGGTGTTTAGGCTTGATGCAGGGGGGACGCTTGAATATGGGTAACATCCAGCGCTAATCAATGACCGAGGGCTGGGTCAAGCCGATTGAGAATTCAATCGAAGCGATACGTCATGGTATGATACATACCGATGGAGTGGAGTTCGACCTCAGATTAACCACTGATGATCAGCTTGTCCTTTTCCATGACAACTTTCTGTCACCCACTCAAATCGAACAACTGGGTGGCTCAAAGTGGGTCGAGGATTATTCATCCGATGAATTGACAGAACTCAACGTCCCTTTGTTTCAATCATTGCTTGAGGATGAAGTATTCGCCAATGCATGGCGCGAGCACGGCAAAGTCGCTTGTGTTGAACTCAAGATGCCACACCCAAGATCCTCGATAGCGGGTTCAGTCAACCCGAAGAAACGCGAAAAGCATGCGAGAGCCATTGCTGGAATCGCGAATGGGATGCTGAATGAAGTGGGGCTGGAACAACTGAATGTAGTCGTCTACTCCTTCAAGAGAAGATTTCGTCACGTGTGCGCGCGCGCGAACGTCAACTGGCCTGTTGCCCAATTGCAACCGGCGACCCCTGAAGTCGGAGGCCGTCGAATGAAGCGATGGCTTACTTTGCCTTCCTTCATGTGGCTATCATTGGCATTTCACCTGAAACATCAGCGTATGGTCGGAGCACCAATGTTGCCGTGTGCATTGGAGTACTTGCATGGAGCGACACGTCATATCACATTGGGCCGAACATTTGGACTTCATGGATATACAGGAAGGCGTTTGAACCGGCTGAGGAAGGGGTACCAAGCTTATGTTTGGCCCATGACAATCCAAGTGGAGAGTTCCTTGCAATCCCTAGGTTTGACGGGACTCACCGACTTTACATCACCGGATTTTGTGACTCTACCCACCGGTGGTGCGCGATGGACTCGATGGTCTAGCCAACCCCTTGATGCTGAGCGCCAGTCGCTGTTACAGAACGCCGAGCCCGAGCACCATGCTGCCCTAATCGAAGAAGCGACTCGAGAAGTCACACCTTGGTACGAGTTGACAGATATTGAGCGCAAGGGCTTCCTATCCACATGGAGAAAGCAATGGGGTTGGGAGCGAGATTTGGATGAATTGGCTAGAGATGCCAGTCCAAAGACCATGCCATGGGAAGTCAGTCGAATGATTGGCCACCGAGGTAGTGGCAAAGATTTCAACTGATTACTCGAGCCTGCGAATGGTAGAATCCGCTGCGTAATATTTGGGCCGGTAAATCGGCGTACCTCGGCCACCACGAGCGTTTCTTTCATCGAGAATCTGAGCGGCAATCCCTGCCACTCTAGCCCATCCAAAGAAAGTGGTGTAGTATTCTGGCTTGTGGAATCCTACGGCATTCAGTAGCGTACCTGAGGCAATGTCAACGTTGGCATTCGGGTTGCTAATCTTTGGATTCTCTCCGAGAACCTTGGGGGCAACAGTCCGTAGTGCTTTGACCGTCTTGAAGTTGGCATCATCTGGACAGATTTCCTCTCCCAATTTGAATTGTGCAGCCGCTCGTGGATCCTCGGCTCGCAACACAGCATGGCCAAATCCGTAGATTGGTCGGCCAGCAGCCAATTCTTTTCGAACAAATGATTCGACTTCGGCCTCATCAGATGTGCCAACTCGCTGAACGAATTCTAGACATGACTGGTTGGCGCGTCCGTGGAGCGGACCAGAAAGTGCATTCATCGCACTGGAGATTGAGGCGTATAGACTGGCCCAACCACTGGCGACCGCTTTGCCGGTGAACGTGGAAAGATTGCCACCCCCATGGTCCATATGCAGGACCAAGAATACACGGAGGGTGCGAATCATTCGTTCTGCATCGACCCCTTCCATACCCAATAGGTGAACGAAATTTTCGACCATTCCACGCTCTGGTTCACTGGCCACCTCAGGTAGGCCTCGGCCCCCTCGCAATCGGAAAATAGTCGCCATGAGTTCAGGCATCCGAGAAATTAGATTCAGGCCATCTGCCCGAATATCACCAGTTGTTTCGGCTACACCCAACGATTGAATTCCGATACTCAACCAATCCATGGGGTGCCCCGATCCAGGGGTTAGAGATTCGAGAACTCGCAATGCTCCAGTGGGCAGACGCTCGGCACGTTGAACCAACTCGTGGCGGAAATCCTGCGATTCCTGGCGGTTTGGCAGGCGCTTCTCAAACAAGAGGAATATGACATCCTCAGGGCTCATCTCAGCGAGGTCACCAACTGGATAGCCACAGTAGTGAACGCCCTTCTTGGGGTCGACAAAAGAAGTCCGGCAGGTCCCGACTGGGATTCCCCGAAGACCGGTGTCAAGGTGATCTTTGGTGACTTCAAAGAGTACTTCTTTGCCGTTTTCGTCACTCATACTGACTCCTCGGCCCGTGCGAAAGGCGGGTTCGGTATAAGGGCAAGGGTTGGGTGTATTACACCCAGAATCTCAAAACTAAACCGAAAGTGGGCCAATCATGGGCGCTGATAAACCTTGGTATTCTCACGGCGTTCGTTTTGAATGTCAGCCTGATTGTGGCAAATGTTGTGACCAACCAGGTGGGGTTGTTTTTCTCGCTCGAAATGATGCGCAGCGATTGGCAAACCACCTCAATATGGAGGTTGAGGATTGGTTGAATCGGGACTGCACAAGAAGTAGAAATGGGCGTTACATCCTTCGTTCTCGGGACGAAGATGGAGTCTGTATTTATCTCAACCAAGACAAGACGTGTAGCGTGTATGAGGCAAAGCCGGATCAGTGTTCTGCATTCCCTTGGTGGAATGAGAATATGGTTTCAAACCGAGCTTGGCACAAAACTGTCCAACTTTGTCCGGGACTTCGCCAAACAGATTCCAAGGTTGTTTCATTGCCGGTAATTCAGGAGCATTTAGAGCGGGATGTTGAAGCCGAACGTGGATTCAAAACATGGTAAATTAGTCGATTGGCAATAGCACACGGCGCTTGAGTGGCCACAATATGGCTTTTGCAGGCTCGCTATAGTCTGGGACAAGGACTGGCATTTCTCTTGCTTCCAAAAGGTCACCCGGGTCAAAATCTTCAATCTCAGGTGCATATTCTCCTGCGCTCAGTTCCTGCAACTTATCGAGGTGGTTCTCAATGGCTAGCATCCGATCTGTGAAAGAAACCAATTCATCTGAAGAGGCAGTGTCAACCTTTCTGGAAATGTGATGGATTTCGCGATTCAATTCTCGCAGTTCAAATCGGTGTTCGTGAATGATTGACTCCAATCGGTCAAGTGCAGAGTCTGTTAGGGCGTCGATATTTTTGCCCACAGGGATTTCAGGCAAACTGCTAGATTCTGCACTTCGATTTGCAATCTCTTGTAGGTGGCCTCTCAAGGTATCTGATGTCAATGATTCAATCGCATCCAATGATGAAGGTAGGCTGAGTTCAGGTGGATCATAATCATCTGAAAGTTGCACCCTTTCGCTGATAATCTCGGCCCTATTTTCTACAGAATCTGGCAAGACTGAATCGAGCACGTCAGCCACAATTTGCGCACCTTTTTGGTCGACATTCATCTCTTCCGCTTCGGCGGATTCTACAATTGTTGGCGCCTCACCTGAAAGCAATTCCCGAACATCTGCTGCACCCACCAGCAACGCGCCAGCATCCAACGCAAGGCACACCGTTTCGAAATCTGCTTTGACTCGACTCCACTGTCCTCGACTTCGGCTGACAATCACTTGCAATTGAGGGTCGGTCAATGAAATTCCACGCGATAATGTGTTCCGCCTTAGGAGAAGGAGCATGGTGGCTTCAGAAGGTGTTTCAAGTTCGACATGAACCCCAGAGGACACCGCTTGACGAAGCCGACCGATGGGTAGCGAATCGGCTGCCAAACGTCGGGAAGATGTGAGAATCACTTGTGCGCCGATATCGATGGACCATCCAATGACATTGGCCAAATTTGCCGGCCCCGTAGGTCGCATCAAAATTCGGTCCGCGTCATCGATGAGTAGAGTGCTTGCATACAGAAGTAAATCGTCCCAACCATCTGGGAGATACTCAGGGAATGTTTCTGCAGTCATGAGACGAACATCCCGATCTGGAATGCCCACATGTAGTGATTCACCTATCGCCCAAAGCAAGTGACTTTTTCCGGTTCCCGCTGCGCCATGAATGAGCAATGGGTTGAGTCTTCTAGCCGGATAATCGATGACCTCACTCGCAGCTTGAGTCGCGATTCGATTTGATGGACCTTGTTGCCATGTGCCGAAGTCGAAACCTGGACGTTCTGGAAGGTAGGGGGGCCAATGACCCGCGAACTCCAGTGAAACAGGGGCGGGCCCTTGGTCGTTGATTTGCGGAGAACCCAAATCAGCATCGCCCAAGGGTTCGGCTGGATTGATTCCCCTATGCTCATCTAGAACTTCTCGCCAAATTGGGACGACCGATTCACGTGTATCTGGACTATCTTGTCCAACCACTCAGCGTGGTATATCAGTAGGAATCGGGGACTCATCAGAATCCAGATTCAATGGACTATCTTGGAGAATTTTTCCCCTCATCGATTCCAAACGTTCCTGTACCATCTCAGCATAACCGGTATCATCTCCACTCAGAATTGTGAGCCGCTCTAGAGGCGTAGGTGCATTTGTAGGTAACTCGTGGCGTTTGGCGAATCTTGCCTCCGCGCGAATCCGTTCGCGAATCGAAATGTGATCCAACAGGGTACTTTCTCCTTCAGGTCCTGGTTTTTGCCGATCGGATTCCCCTAAGAAACGGCGACTACGTTCCATCGCATCCCGTAATGGGGTTCGAATTACACTCATTTTTCGGCCTCCTTAAGTGCTGCAATTGCTCCATCTGGATCTACTTCAAATTGGTCAACAATTGGTTGAATATCGATACCCTTGGACTCGAGTTTGCGAAGGCGTTCCCAAATCGTAACTTGTGAATTACCACTGCCTGTAAAGGCGGTCGACATGGCCCGAATGTGGGCTTTTTCAAGTTCAGCCAAACGCCCGGTCAAATGTTGAGAACGTTGAGCCCGACTGCTGGCTTCGCGAACCGCTTTGTTTTCCGTCAAAGGGGGTGCTGCATCCGAGATGTCTACACCTGCTGCTGCGCGGCTTGCAGCACCCAAACCGATTACTCGCAAATTTGGACCTGTTTCATAGTGCACCCCTGGTTCTATGGTCCTCGCTCGGCTTGCGGCGAAATCCAATTTGTCCCGATTTGTGATGACTTCCTCGGGTAGAACCACTTTGGCTTCGACATCCCGAGCTCTTGAAGCGGCCAAATCCATTCCCTCCTTCTGCAAGTGATTCGAATCTTCGGTTCGAATATCTCCTACTTCTACGGGATTGAGATAGATTAATCCATCCTTTGCAACCGATTTTGCGCGTACCTTTCGGCGCGCATTGCCTCGATGATTCACGGTTGGCGCCTTTGGTTCTTTGACAATCTCTTGTGGTTCTTCTTCAATGACAATAGGGGCCTCTTCAACTTTGATCTCCACCGCAGGAATGTCAGGATTTCCTAACTCCTGAACAGATTCCACTTCCACAAAGGTTTCTTCATCTCCCCGATTCGCTGATGGTGCCGTTGCCCATTCGGGCAACTCTGACGTGTCCTCGGCGACTGCTGTGACGGATTCAGCTACATCCTGGACTTCGGAATGGCGCTCTTCCCGCCAAGCATCTACAACCCCACTAATCGACCATCGATTGGCAGAATCATCGATTTCTGGAACTGGAATGGGGGCCTTAACTTCTGCAACAACCACGTCGGGAATTTCAATTGCAGACCAGTCATCTGAGCAAAATGGGTGGCCTTCCAATCTTGCAGGTCTTTCCGCCCAATGGCTTACTCTGGTATTGTCGAGTAAATCCACCTCTCGTGACAAGATAGCTCGCTGACGTGGAGTGAATACGTCGAGATCTACTGGGAAAATGAGCAGATGGCTTTGGGTGGTAATCGAATCGATGAGTGAACGAATCAACTCAATCGTTCGATCAAAACCGTGTAAGCCCACCAAAAATTCCAGACCATCAATTACGATGACTGCTCTTTCCGTTCCGAACAAGAAGCCCTCGATTTCTCTGCGGATATCCTCTAGTGTTGCTTTGCAAACTTGTTCGCCTTCACCCTTTTCCGTGAGCCATTTGGTCAAAGCACTGGGTAAAGAAAAATCATCCTCAAGTCGGTTGCTAGGTATTCGAGAGATGACCAATAACGGATGTCCGATTCGGCCGAGGTGCCCTCCAATCGCAAACAAATCGTTGGGAGTTTGAGAATCCATCATTGCAACCATTCCCGG
>DAVT01000053.1 GCA_002505685.1 Euryarchaeota archaeon UBA501
CGGCATCCCATTGTCTGCCATACCGCCAGCGGATGGTTCTGGGTTTGGAAACAGTGTCACACTGCGCACTACAGATGAATTCGATACGCAAAAAGAAGTGACGCTCACACTGACGCAGAGTGATCGTTCTTGGGCAACCAGCCCAGTCTTGTTCGGCACATCAGGAGATGCCCTTGAACTCAACTTCAATCCTGGATTTGAAATTAGTTCCGTACAAGAAAATGGCAACCCACTAGAAGAAACTGATGATGGTAGTTGGTTGTGGAATGTACCTGTTGTAAGCACAGACCACCAGCTGAGCGTAGATGGTGTAGCATTGGACTACTGGGCTCGTGTTCGGGATCCACCTACACGAAGTGGGACCTGCACTGTAAACTCACTTGAGGCAAACCCGATTGCCTCGTGTACAATTCAAAACGGAACCAGTGAAATCGACTGGACTGTCATCTTAAGAGACGAAACTGGATTTGTGATTGACCATAGGGCTGGAAACATCGCAAGTAACACCAGTTTAAGTGGAATAAACCTCAGTGCTGATTCATGGCAACCAACGCCAGGTGAACACACTATTGAAGCCATATTGGTCGATGGAAATGGAGGCCTGATTGCAAAGGACAGTGGTGTGGTGATGGTTAGAGATTCCAATTGGAATTTAGGTATCACAGATGTTGAAATGAGGGAAGATGGGCTGAAACAACATATCATCGTCTCTACATCAAGGGAAAATCATAGTAAATTATCAGATGCAGTGTGCTATCTTGAGTTGAGTGCAGCAGGATGGGAATCTAAGCATCTTGTGGATGTCTCTAGTGATTTAGCACCTCAAATCGCAATAGAGCGGCCCGATTTACCTGTAGGCACAACAGTCAACCTCGAATTGTCTTGTGATGCACCTTGGGACGAGGATGCAAATGAGGGAGATAATGAAAATTTGATTGTGCTACCTTCTGGAATCGCCACACCCGAGGCTGAACGGGACTATGCCTTGCTGCTCGGAAGTCTTGTAATCGTGTTTGGCGCCATGGGATTATTTGGACTAATCCGACCTGATTCAGGGCCACGGACAGTAGAGCGGAGGCAGAGGATTCGTAAGCGGAAAAAGCAGAAGGTTACACCAGTCCCCTCTCCTGTAGATGACGATGATGGTGACATCCAATTCGATGATGACGATGATTTTGAAGAGCAGTTGGTTGAACTTGAGGATGAACCAGAAGAAATCGTGGAAGAAGTAGAAGAAAAACCAATTCCTCTAGATGATTTTGAAGCTCGACTTGAGAGATTGCGCGAGCGAAGAGGTCGGATTGGGGGCGAATAATTGGATATAAACGACATATCATCAGTCACACCATTTTTCACATTTGATCCTTTACAGGGTGAGGATGTTTCTGTGCTTGTTGGCTTATTGAATTCGTGCCATGACGGAGTTGATCAATTAGGTGAAATAGACCAAAGATGTCCTACTTATGCTGAGAAATTGAGCCACCAAGGGGCCTCTTTTTCGAAAGGGAGGAGTGATGTTTCTTGGGATGATGCCACGATAATATTCGTAGCATTGAGATGTACAGAAGAAGATGGCTCACCCTCAGAACCGTTGGACAGAGGGATTTCTATGGAACGTCTAGGTAGATTCCCTGCGAACAATGGCAATTCAATTGAGTACCTCAGGAATCACCTGATTCCCGAGGAACCTGGGGACTTGGGAGTACAATTGTTGGCACAACTCGATGGTGGACTCAGAACAGAAACTGTGGGCCACGAACATTTGAGTATTGGATTTGGGGGGATGATTCTGCACGGTTGGCTGACACCTCAAGAGGTGCCAAAGATGAGATCTTACCTCGAAAAATCGGTTTGGAAGGTTGACAAAAACGAACCTTTCGATGGTGGTGTGCGCGAAATTGTGCGGCACTTGCTCATCTTGCTGAAATCAGCAGAAAAGCGCCAACTTGGGGTCTTGATGAGGCGGCATTGACTAGAAATCTGCACCGGTCAATCGCTCATACATACTGGCATACAGATCCGATGTTTGGTCGATGATTTCTTGTGGAAGAGCAGGGATTGGTGGCTCTTCAGTTCCCGCTTCTCTTGCTGCATACAATTCAGTATGATGTCCAGTTCCTAGGTAATGCTCTCGAACAAATTCTTTGGACAAAGAGACAATTTCTCCCTTTTCGTAATCGGCAGCTGCCCACCAGCGATCCTCATCCAGCGTTCCGAAAGAATCGACTAGAACAGGAACGCGTCCGGGACCCAAGGCAAACTCCTTCTTTCCATCGACGTGAATCAGACCACGCTTTGCTGCCTCACGGTGGATGATTTCATCGACCTTGACGACAATCTCCAAAATGGAATCAAACTCTTCATCTGTCAGATTTGAAATTTCCAGCGCTTCCTTGCGGTCGAGTAAGCGGTCGAATTTCTCGAACTTTGTTGAGACCTCGAGGTATGGCTTTGGCAACTTAATTCCTTCATGAAGTTCAACGCCTGGTTCAAATCCAAATTCCTCAGAACCCACATCTCCACGCTTGTATCGGCGCCAGCCGCCACCAGCAAGGTAGTGCCTGCAAATGACTTCCAGTGGGACGAACACGTTCTCCATATCGCGTGGAATTGCCCCAGGTTCGCGAATCACTTCGAATCGACGCGCCAGTACACGGTCAGGTGCATTCATCTCAATGATGTGTGTATCACAAATACCCGCTTCTTCGACCAACTTGAACCAGTGACACGAGGTTCGGTTGAGGCTCTCTCCTTTTCTTGGAATCAACGAAGGGATGATTTGATCAAACACTGAAATCTGATTGGTGTATCTGAATTCAATCACATCAGGGTCATCGGTACTCCAAACTTGCTTGACTTTACCCGAGTATAACAATTCGGCCATACGGCCAACCCTGCCGATTCCGTCTTTGAACATTGGGTGTTGTCAAAATCCTCAGATGAGCCCGAGCGCATCCTCAATTCTGTTTAATTCAGGTCCTGTCGTTTGTGAACCAGCCCAAGCCCCATGATCTGTGGCAATACAACCTGAACCGACGTATGGTGAACCGAAATTCACAGTCCCTACCATTGCAGGAACGTCCAAAATAGACTCGATAGTTTCCACTTCTAATTCAGTGACATCTGGGTGTAATAGCACCCCACGGTTGTTGCAGACAGAAACACTCCCAGGAGTATCATTGCCTGCGATTCCAATCGCTACACAGTCAACTTTGAGAGTTTCAGAAAGTATCTCGAGGCCATCTTCAGGCAGGACAGGACTTGCAACAGCACCGTTTTCATTGACGATGAGTAAGTTTCCTGCTGCATTCACTCCACTTTCCATCACTACTACATCACCAAAGGATGTCAGATGATCGATTTCTTCCTCAGTAGCGATATCTGCGACTGCAATTCCATTGGAATTCCCAGCAATCAATGCACCGACCAACGCACTTCCTCCAATCGACATTTGTGCAACCTCGAGAGCAAGGGCATCTTCTAGGCTAGAAACGTCCTTCTTGGAAAGTTGTAGGGGGGCAAACAACACCCGGCCCACCATGGCTAGGTGAACGCCCACCTGACTGGTTCCAAGGATGTCTGACGCTTTCAGGCTCATTCGAACACCTCGTTAAACTGGCGCTTATGACGGAGTATATTAGCGGTACCGATTGAATCCGTGCAGCCTTACGGCATGGTTGTAAAATGCGGGGGTCAAAAAAGTTGGATCACGGCCGGTCCGAAGACCGGCCGTAATCCGGAAAGAGGAGTGAAGGAG
>DAVT01000049.1:0-2188 GCA_002505685.1 Euryarchaeota archaeon UBA501
GTCTCGACCTACATTCATCCGTTGTCCAATGGGGACTTGCTAACGATTGGTATGCCCGGAGGTGAAGATGGACTTGGTTTGGATTGGAGTTTGACACAACTCAGTTTGTTCAACTTGAGTGACCTGACCAACCCTACGTTAGCGGATACAGAACAATTGACTCCTGCATACTTGGATGACGACTGCACCAGTATTCGTTACTGTGGCTGGTCTTGGTCCTACTCTGAAGCAACCTATGAGCACAAGGCCTTCACATATTGGGAGCCTGCTGGTTTACTTGCCGTTCCGCTATCCACGCATCGTTATGTGTATGATTCGGTCGAAATCGATGGCCGTTGGTATTCCTATTCAGGTTACGAGTATGTCAGCAAGCTCATGTTGGTAGATGTCGATATCGAAAACCGAAGTCTATCCGTCCACGGCGAAATTGACCACTCCACATTCTACAATGATGGGGATGGTGCTAGCGGTTGGTGGGGTAGCGATACCAGCGTACGCCGTTCTGTATTCATGGGCGACTATGTTTACGCCTTCTCAGGTGCAGGTGTGAGCGCGACATCATTTGCAGACATGAACACGACCTCAACCCTCGAATTGCCTGGGTTTGAGCCTGCTGAACCATACTACTACGAGGATGTTGCCGTATCGGAAGGCTCCGAGGGTGAATCCAGCGAGGAGTCGTCTGAATCAGGAGATTCGGAAGATTCTCCGCCGAAAGAAGATAGTTAATCATCCGAATTTTAGCGGCCGTCCAGCACAACCGGGTGCACCAATCGCTTCCCCACGGAACGAGCCGTCCACGGTACGCTTGTGCACCGGAATTCCATCGACAATGGTCCACATGGGAAGTCCAGTCAATTCCATCCCGGCATAGGGTGTCCATCCCACTCGTGTCCAAACATCAGCATCTGTAATGATGCGTCGCGTTTCAAGATCGACCAAGGTCAAATCTCCATCATAGCCTTCGGTGAGTGCACCTTTGTTTTCCATGCCGTACACCTTGGCAGGTCCAGCACACATCCATTTCACGACATCGGACACACTGCATTTTCCATCCATCGCGTGCGTAAGCATGAGTGGAAGTGAAGTTTCGACACCTGGCATCCCTGCAGGAGCATTCGGATAACCGGCAGATTTGGCTTCCAATGTGTGGGGGGCGTGATCGGTCACAACACAGTCGATGGTTCCGTCCTTGAGACGCTTCCACAATGTATCCTTGTCCTCAGTATAACGGATTGGAGGATTCATGAGAACCCGCACTCCGCGCTCTTCAACATCATCCTGGTCGAATGTCAGGTGTTGTGTACAGACTTCTGTGGTGATGAGGTCTCCTTTGTTCGAGGCCAACCAATCGGCTTCAGCCCCACTGGTCAGGTGTACAATGTGCAATCGATGGTCGTGGTCTTTGGCCAAAGCAGAAGCCCGTTTTGTCGCCAACATCGCGCATTCGACATCCCGACATTCTGCATGTGCAGCGATATCAGTTCGTCCTTTGAATTGAGCAATTCGAGCTTGCAGTCTGTCTTCATCCTCTGCGTGTGTGGCAATAATTCCGCCCGTATTTGCAAATATGTTCTCTAGGTATTTTTGCTCATGAACAAGCAAGTCTCCTGTGCTACTGCCCATGAAAATCTTGATTCCACAGACACCATCCATCCCCTCAACACTTTGCATATCTGCAACATTGTGGTTTGTTGCACCGATGAAGAATCCATGATGATTCACGGCCTTTTGCCCTGCAATCGCGATTTTCGCCTCTAGTGCAGCACGATTGGTTGCGTTGGGCACCGTATTTGGCATGTCGAGAAATGATGTGATGCCTCCCGCTACTGCTGCTCGGCTACCACTCTCGAGGTCTTCCTTTTCGGGATTGCCGGGGTCGCGAAAGTGTACATGCGGGTCGATAGCACCGGGCAACAGATGCAAGCCGGAACCATCGATGACGACTTCTCCTGACTGCGGCAAAAGCCCTCCTTGTGGTGCTACGGTTTTGATCGAGCCGCCAACAACACGCAGATCTCCCTCGACAATACCATCGGGTAGAACCATCATGGCATTCTGAACAAGCAGGTCGCCCGCCATCACCTAGATGCTATCATAGCGACTCAATGAGTCTTCTGCACCCTTGGAGTCCTTGAAATAGGGGTACTAGACAGGAAAGGTTAGCGGGTTGGAGTAGCCAGGTTAT
>DAVT01000049.1:2509-3550 GCA_002505685.1 Euryarchaeota archaeon UBA501
CAGGTTATCTCGTCGGGCTCATAACCCGGAGACCGATCGTTCAAATCGATCACCCGCTACCATCTCTCTAACACATATACACCTACACATTGTGAAAGTGATGAATGTGAAATGAAAGTGGAAAACGGGACACTGCAAGCCATACATTGGCAGCGTGGAAACCAAAATTTTTCAATCAGTCCATCGTTGATTCATATACTGATGCGCTCTAGCACGGTTCACAACACAAGGTGATTACATGAGTAAAGAGAAGAAGACAACAAAGACCGAGACCACAACCGAAGATGATGAGGAGGTCGTCATCATCGACGTCGAAGAAGAACCCGAGCTGACTGTAGAAGACCTACCTGGCGTGGGTCCTGCGACCGCAGAGAAGCTGCGCGAAGCAGGATTCAACGAACTGTTGGCCATTGCGGTCATGACCCCAAGGTCTCTTGCGGACGCAGCAGAACTTGGCGAAGCGGTCTCAGCGAAAATTATCACATCGGCAAAGAAATTGGCAAATATTGGCGGATTTATTTCTGGTAATACAATTCTCGAGCGCCGTCGTGAAGTGCTGAAACTTAGCAGTGGATGCGCAGCAATTGACGAACTACTCGGCGGGGGATTTGAAACACAATCTATCTGCGAAGTATACGGAGAGTTTGGAAGCGGGAAGACCCAAGTTGGGCACCAATTGGCAGTCAATTGCCTCCTTCCAAAGGAACAAGGTGGACTTGATGGCGAAGTGTTCTACATTGACACTGAAGACACATTCCGCCCCGAAAGGATTGCACAAATGGCTCGCGGAGTGGGCATGGATCCTGAAGTCGCTCTCGAGAGAATTCACGTTGCGCGCGCTTACAACTCTGCACACCAGATGCTCTTGGTTGACGAGATTCAGCGCGCCTCGAAGAACATCGATGTCAAGCTGATTATTGTTGATTCACTGATTGCACACTTCCGCGCAGAATTCCTTGGCCGCGGAATGCTCGCTGATCGTCAGCAGAAATTGAACCGACACATGAAGGAACTCAAGAAGTTGGCTGACGTCAACAATGC
>DAVT01000086.1:0-569 GCA_002505685.1 Euryarchaeota archaeon UBA501
CCTGAGCCCATGTCTCCAGACAACTCTCGCAACTGAGTCAATACCAAGCTCAGAATACCTGCAGTTCTTGGTGTGGCAAACGATGTTCCCGAGGTCTCATGATATCCATCAGTGTCATCGTGATTGGGCAAGACTTGCGTCCAATCCGCAGCGATGTCGGGGTAGGAACCACTCATCGTTTCCTTCTGATCATCATCTTCTTCGGCGTATCCTGAAATTCCAATCGACCACGGAGGCCCTGCAGTGGAATCCTGAACGGCTGGAGAAGGCGTGTTGTCCGCCGCTCCGGTGTGGACCTTGTTGTGTTCGACCACGGCCACCCGTGTTGCATCTTCGATTCCGGGCACAGGAACGCTACCAATCGGTCCGAACGATGTGGTGATGATGTCGACCAGCGGTTGGTTTGCAGCCGCCAAAACAGCAGCGTCACTAAATCCTTCCACGAAGAAAATAATGGCATCGGGGTTGGCATCGAGAACGGCTCCTGTGACTGCGGTTCCGTGGCCATCAGACGGATCATCCAAAATGGGTATGCTGGTGTCATCATCCGGTGTTGTGCCGATGATTCG
>DAVT01000086.1:907-8224 GCA_002505685.1 Euryarchaeota archaeon UBA501
AAATACACGATGTCGTTGGCAGTGATGAGGTCCCAACAGGTGGGTGCGTCGGCATCATAGCGCTCCTGCCAAGTTCCATTCTGTGTCAGGTTACACCACATCGTCACGCCAAGTCCTTCCAATAGCCAATCAGGCAAGGTTTCGTTGAGGATGAAGCGGTCGTGGTAGACGTTGATTCCTGTATCGATTGGAGCGACTACACTGTAGGCCCCAAAAGACTCCACCCACAAGCCGGTTTCCTCTCCAGAATCTTCGTCATTACCAAAGCAACCGGAGAGACTTGAGCAGAGTAGCAAGAGTGCCAAAAACAACGGATAGTGTCGACTCGACATCCTGCCCACCGGCCCTATGGGGCCGGGCTTTGTGCTTCAACCCGACGGTTGTTGGACCATCTCAGCCAAAGCGCCGCTGGAACCGATACCATTCCAATCGAGGCCACCCAAGTCAGGGCTGAACCCATGACTATGCCGTATTTGGGAAGGGTGATTGTGGCCAACAGGGCATAGAAACTGACCGACATGGCACCCAGCATCATCGGACCTACCGCTCCACTTGGAACCGCTTCACCCTGAGCCATCCAAAGTGCAACCATGCTGGTCAAGAAAATGGCTGGGAACACGGATGCCATGCCGGCTAGCAAGGGTGAACCGAGTTGAGAAAGCCACACGGCCAATCCGATTGCAGTGGCTGCAGCAATGCCTCTGCAAGCGAGGGTGAAAGGGCCAACCCGATTTTTTCCTCGCGGCGCAGGCTTGTGATCAAGGCTAATCCACAAACCGAGGAGAACGCCAATGATGAGGGCGGCCAAGCCCACGGTCATCGATGCCTGCTCTGAGAATAATGTCACGGAAATGGCCGCGCCCGCAAACCACACACTGAGATTGATGGTGGTGGTGACCGTCAAGCGTTTGCCGAAAGTCCACGATGGGATACGGGGTGGAACCACCCGCCATAGCCAGAGGAATATGGCATTGAGCAACATGCCTACTGGAACCATGCCCATGGCGGGATCAAATGCGCCTGAGTTGGGGTCAGCCAACCACATGAAGGCCGCCGCTGGCACGATGGTGGTGGGGATGGTTCCGAGAATCCCACCAATCACGCCACCGAATTTCTCAATGGCAACCGTGACTGCAATGGCCACCAATCCAGCAAGAATTGCGGCCAGCAGGATTTGGACCTGCGCGTCCATTCAACCATCTTCCAATTCTGCGTCTAAAGCTGCACCCTCAAAGGCATACAGTGAATCAGTCCCACGCAAATTCTGAAGTTGCATGAAGAGGACCGCTGCTGCTGCCAATGAGATGAACAGTAGGAAGGACAAGCCGCCCACAATCATGGCCGTACTCAAGAATCCGGTATCTCCAGAATCTGCGGGTGCCTTCTCACTGCCCATGATGTGCAAGTGAGTGACAACGTTGGCGCTGGAGTTGGTTCCCTGAAGGGCTCGAACCATCAGTGTCTGATTGCCTTCAATGGTGTTCCCCGGTAGATACTTGAGGCGATCCACAAACATGTCATGTGCAATTTCGAATTGCTCGGACCCAGCGACAAAACTGTCCAAATCCATCCATTCATCACGCATATCCCATGTGCGCCACTGGACCTTTTCTGCCGCACCAGCGATCTTGAATGTGACCGATTCCCCTTGACCGACGTGAACCTTGTTGTCACCCATGATGGCAGTGGAAAGATTGACTGCGACTGTATCTGTGAATCCGTAGACTTGGTTCGCTGCTTCCATCACAGCAGGGTGAGCGCGGACTTCTCCGTGTCCATACACGTTGTTTTGTCGAGGCTTGACTGACAGGTCCTCAGCACAAGGCTCGTTGGCACCGGCGTGGTGACAGGGCCGATACTCAGAGGTCTCCTGCATGATATTGCGGATGTCGAATGGTGAAAGTTCGGGGTTCGCTTGATACATCAGAGCGGCGACTCCTGCTGCGCCGGGTGTTGCCATACTGGTACCTGACATGCCGGTGTATCCTGTTCCCGAATTGGATTCAACAGACATTACACTGGATCCAACAAATGCGATGTTGGGCTTAACACGCCCTTCTTCAGTTGGACCTTGGCTAGAATAGATTGCAATTCCAGGGTCTTCACCCTTGTCCAGTGCACCCACAGTAATGACATCCTCTGCACTCCCCGGTGTACCGATTTGAGCGGAGACGCCGTTGTTTCCGGCAGCGATGAAGAGAGCGATTCCAGCACGAACCATCTCGTTGGCCATTCGGGCCACGCTCTCATCTTCGGAACTGGTGAGTTCGATAACACCGAATCCACCTAGGCTCATGCTGGCGGCTCGGATGTTGAATTCGTGGCGCTTCTCAACCGTCCACTCCATGCCCATCATCACGCCTGCGAAGGAACCTGAACCACCTGCATCCAACACTTTCACGCCGACCAACTGGGCCTGCGGTGCCAAACCGGTATGCTCGTAGGTTGGTGCTCCCGTACCTGCAGTAGTACCTGCACAGTGCGAGCCGTGGCCTTGGTCGTCATAGGGGAATACTTCGGAACCGTTGGTCAAACCAGGGTTGTTGACAACATCATAGAAAGCGATGACCTTAGGGTCATTCGTACTGTTATCATCGTCCAAATCATCCAGCCCAACGTGGGCTCCGTCGATTCCTGTATCGATGATGGCAACCACACTTCCAGAACCATCATACCCGGTGGCATCGTAAACATCCCATACGCCGTGAGTATCTTTGACATCGGCGTTGGCGATTTGCATGATTCCATCCAACTCAACCATGACGACGCCGGGTAGAACTGAGAGTTCTTCGATTTGCTCAACGGGTATCGTACCTGCGATGCTGTCAATCAGGTGGAATGTGTGATAATGAACGAAATCCACTTCTTTCTCTAGTAGTCGCTCGTCTTCTATTGTGGGCTGATGATCGAAGTCCACGATGACACCAATGCGACCGTCTTCGTCGATGAATTCATCCTCGAAAACTTCCATCGCAATCCAAATGTTATCCTGAATTCCATCCTTGTCTTTGTCCATCAACGTATCTTCCCACCACGGGACCTCCTCTTCTGGTTGAACAGGGGCTGGAGATGTAGCGGCTGCCGCGATGAAAACAGGAAACACGAACAAGCCGATGGCTGCGATTGCAAGGATGGTGCGGTAGCGGTTCTCTGACATGGTATCACCCTACGGGTGAAGGGTCTGATAATTCAATCAAACGGTTCCGCGGAATGGGTTCCATTGAAGGACTCAACCACGAGTCGAGGGGTATGCGCAGGGGTTTGGTGGCGTTGCTCATCGTAGGGCTGCTCGCAACTTCGACCACCTCTGCAATGACCATTTCACAACCGGATTTCCGTAGTGGTGATTGGTTTGAGTACGACGGTTGGACCGCTGCTGTATTCGCAGAATACGAAGCGCACATGGAGGCGGAAAGCCCTGACTATGAGCGCCTCAACCTCACCGAAGAAGTGCCGATGAGATTGACATTTGAGGACAATGAAAACATCAATCTTGGTGGACAAGATACCAATTGCAGGGTCAGTATCGTCGAGCATTCCGTCAACATGACAGTTCATTTCACACCGGACAGTACAAATTACGAAAATGATACGATGACACTCAATGTCACGACCAGCATCAAGGTCTGGATGCCCACCGGTGCCAGTGCCTTTGAGAAGCGTGTTGAAACCATCTATTTGGAATCGTGGTTTAGTGGTGGGGGCGAAGACAATTACATCGAATCAAAGATGACCACTGAAGAAATCATCGAGCGTGATGGACTGTGGCCAAGTGGAATTGAAGTCGGTGATGAATGGGATTTTGCAGAGACGATTTCGCGCACCACCGTGAATGAAGAAAGGATCAATCGCGCACTCTGGAATGAAACCAGTCGAGTCTCGGAAGATCTGGTGCGACAAGTCACGTGGACTGCAATTGAAGAATCGAATATCTCAATTGGAGATTCAAACGCTGAAACTGTGCAAACCATTCGCATGGATCAGCAAATTGTGGGTGAATCAAGAACCAGTACAGATTGGTATCACGAGGAAGGATATTTGGTCAAAACTCAACACTTTGTCAATGGAACACTCACCTTGTCTGCCACGTTGACAGACCACGAGTATTCGGCTGAGAATGTTGTCAATACTGTGGTCACAAGCAATGGACTTCCGGCCCCTTCGATTCTAGCAGCAATCGCCATGCTGGCTATGGCTGCAATACAACGCTCAAAATCTGAATGAGAGGCCGAGGCGTTGTGCCGTCTCATGCCCAACTTCCAACACCAATGGTGCTCTCTCAATCGCATCTTGTCGCAGAAGGGCACCGATAGCGCTTCCTTCCAGTGTCAAAGTTGAGCCCCCGCAATTCATTGATTCGGTTTGAACATCGATACAGGCAACGATTCCGTGCGTACCCCAATCGATGCTGGTTGGCGTATCATCCATCTGATTGCCAGCTTGGACTTGCAGAGTGGTATTGCCACCCTCTAGAGTGAAATTGTACATTGCTGCATGGTGCCAAAGTGTTCCAGATTGCCCCTCGGGGCCACTAATTGTCACGTTGATGATTCGATTCAGGGCCGATACTTCAGGTTCGATTTGAACCGTAATGTCAGCCGAATCTGCGGGTGCGTAATCGGTCAGCCAAAATTTCGCATCCACACCCTCGAGAGCGATGTCATCCGTCCACCAATAGACATCAAATCCAACTGCGGGGCACCACCAATGATCTTCAAGCAAATCGCCATTCGTATTGTTCCACCAAATTCGGTACGAGTTCTCACATCCAGAGTACGATGCTGGACTTTGCCCGATTTCTGTGACATTGTAGACGATAATTTCCTCTGCAACCTCTGGCTCGCTTGGAAGGGCGACTGGACCTCCATTGCCGGACCAAGTTTGGGTATGGGTCGAGGCTGAATTCCAAGTTTCATTCAAGCGCAGGGGGAAATCGTGCATTTCTTGAGGTGGTTCGTACAAATGCTCATGATCAAAATCTGCAATTCCTGTCGTCCAAACCCCAAAAGCGTCAAAATCCAAATCCAGCGATTGGACCCGGCTAATGATGGCTAAATCTGAGGCCCGGACCCAACGTGTTTCTTGATAATAAACAAGCAATTCACCGGACGCAAAAAATCCGGTATTCGGCTCGGGGAATCGGCCATCTCCGGTCGCATAAGCATCGATTTCCAAGCGATAGGATGGCACCCATTCTCCCGATACGTTGTAAGGGGCTACCGCCGCTACGACAATGGTCGCATCCCCGTTCAATAATTCTAGAGATGAGCCTGCCAAATCGGGACTATCCTCCACCAACAAAACGGCGTCCAATTCGATGTCAAAAGCCCAAGTGTCGCCGACCTTCCAAGTAACCAAATTGGCCTCACCAAATTGTCCTTCAGTGTAACGAATATCCGAATCATCAAGGGACAGGGTGGGCAGACTGACGCTGAACATCAGCAGCGTGACGACCAAAGCAAGTGTTCTGCCCACAACTTGCCGACAACCTGTGCAGCAAATGAGACCACCGGCGCATTTGGCAAGGTTCATCCCTATCGGGATGAGTCGACAGTCTATGTCGAAGATGTGGGCTGCGTTCTTTTTGTCTGTCCTCCTGGTATCAACACTGAATTTCTATGCGGTTGTTCGTGAACCTGACCGAGTCGAAATCGACGAAGTGCACGAGCACTTGTCTGAAACGGTAAAAGTCGAAGGGATGTTGATTTCTTGGGTCCGCGACCCCTATAGTGATGGCTCAGACCGAGTAGATTTGCAGGTCGAAGACGCGCCTGATGTAGTCAAAATTCGTTGGTATGACACAAGTGATGTCCCACCCATCGGCTCAAGAGTCATTGTCGAAGGTGAAGTTGTTCAATACAATGGAAAGATTTGGATCAATGCCAAGGGCATGGGAGCAGTGACACAGAAAGCAGGTTCGGAAGTGGTGATGATGGATACCACTCTGAACGATATTTCTGCCAATGCAACCGCCTATCAGTCTGAGGTAGTGAACCTCTCTGGGTACCTTTCGGATGCACTAGAACCCAATGTGACTTGGCAAAGTTTCACTCTCATTGACAACCCATCATATCTCGATAGTGACCATCGCTTGTATGTCTCATTACAAGGTCGGGTCACAGAATGGATTGAGGCGGGTTCCAAAGTGAACTTGACCGGATGGGTGCAATGGGACGAACGGAATTACCGATGGACCATTGTCGTCCAATCCTCAACCGTGGAAGTCACACACCCTGCTGGAGCCAAGCGATTGTCGTGGGCTGTGGCTGCAGAAACTTGGTCGTACGACATCGGTAAACTGGTCTTTGTCGAAGGCACATACACTTGGCTTGACGATGATGGTGATTTGGAAATCGACCACGGAGAGCATTGGATTGTAGCCCCTGGCGGAGAAAACGTCGGCATCATCTGCATGATTCCAACTGTGGGCTGGAATGGTACCTTGCCAGAGGATGGATTCTCAGGTCGACTCATTTGGTCCGAAGATCGCGCCCAAATTTGCTTGCAGATGAGTGATGAAAATCATGCCATCAACCCGGTTGGACTCCTGATTGGAGATTTTACCTCGTTGGCAACAATTGCGGCAAACCCAACCGACTGGATTGGACAAGAAGTCAATGTTGCGGGATGGACAACAGGTGCGGTGTCGCCTGATTATGACAAAGGATACATTGGAGATGGCAAGGACTACATGGAACGTTCAACCACATTGCGCTTCCAAATTGCGGGCGCACATGCAGAGTGGATTGAGAAAGGAACCTACATCGAATTCTACAATGTGACTGTGGTCTGGAACGAAGCAGAGGGGCGGATTTTACTCGACGTCCCACTTTACGCGGTTGGAACCGTAGACATACCCCCTGACACATTCTCTTGGAGTGCTGGATGGGATGCGTGGACTTGGCAGGTCAACACATTGGTCAATGTCAATGGTGAATTGAATCAAACGGCTGAAGGCGACCTATGGCTGGTCGCTTCCGGAAGCGAACAACGCATTTGCCTGTTTGATGATGGAACCGCGATGGAAACCGGATTCGATAGTGGTGGCAATAGCACCGGCGTGCAAGTTTGGCTTGGGCGTCTGGTAGCCATTGATGCAACCGATGACCCAGGAACACAACTCTGCCTTACGCTTTGAGGAGGGGATGCAATGCTGGAAGGATATATGCTCGACTGGGCGTGGCTCATGGGCTCGTTCTTCGTCGGTATTTTCCTCGGTTGTATGACGGGATTGATTCCCGGATTCCACGTCAACAATGTAGCGTTAATCGCGCTATCCATGTCTCCATTGGCGGTAGGTGCTGGTATCCCTCTTTC
>DAVT01000074.1 GCA_002505685.1 Euryarchaeota archaeon UBA501
TTGGCGGTCAGAGTATACTGCAGCAGGATACACCATCAGTAGGAAGCCCAATCCAAAGAAATTGACGAACATGGTTGGACGTAGACTCAAGGGACCCAGGTTGACTTCTGGACCTAGCCATAGTGATTTGTTGTTCATATTCTCAGGTATTCCGTCCCATGAATCCACTGATATCTTGAAATCAACCTTGTTCAGAAGGGCTGAATTGTCATCAGGTGGTTTAGGGAATTTCAACCAAAACTGGTACTCTCCACCCGGTTCAGCGTGTGGAACCGATAGAGTGCACTGCCCTGCATTTGCATAACATGTCATTGAGAGTACTTCGTTTCGCTGCTGCGAACCTACGGCATAGTGGTAAATGATGACTTGGAATTCATAATTCTGGTAAGCCTCAGCAGAAACCGTTACCGTCATCGGCTGTAACGGATGCGGTTGTAATTGACCGTCATCAATTAATTGAGAATTACTCATTCCGGGTACATGGAAGGATTTGGCTAAACCTGGTGGGCTGACGCGAGGCCACGACTCTTCCCATGTTTCTTCCCTAGGACTCTCTTTGGTCAGGAAACATGTTTGGTTGTCATAATACGTCGGCCCAGAAGGGTCCATCGGATCGAATGAATCGGGGCAGGCCAAATTCAAGAACATGGGGTTTCCATTCGCTGGTTTGAACACAAGGTCAGCATTGGTAATCCAAAAGCCCAGGCAGCTGATTCCAAGCAACATTCCAACCATCAGTATAGCGATGAAATTGGATTGAGTCTTGTCGTCCTTCGGAAGTTCAAGATCTACGCGAATCTTGTCCTTCTTTCGTGCCATCTATTCACCTCCTCTCACATTTTTTGTTCTTCACTCATCAGCCAAACCAGTCCCGAATATGCAATGTGAATCATCGGCAAAACGCCCATGACAATTCCGTAAACCATGCCTTCACTGATTTGGCTACCAGCACCCGATACCCAGAACATAATGACAAGCATGACGATTAGGAACAGTGGCATAGCCACTGCAACCACAACATATGACTCAGCCATCAATCCAAGTGTTTCAAGGAATTCTGTCAAGCGAATTCGATTCTCACGCATGTAGTGCTCGGCACGATTTAGGAAATACAACTTGAGGTTTCCACCACTGGAAAGTGTTCCCACCATTCCTTGGAAAAACTCGGTCGCCCATGGTGATGCTGCTCGATCGACAGCGTGTTTAATCGCCGTAATCAGGTCCATACCTAGTAAGGTGATATCCCGATAAATCATGGCCGAGTCATAAGCAATCTCACCATAAATTTCCTCATTGGCCGCGAGTGATTTGAAAATTTTCATCGGCGTTGCATTTGCAGCAGACATCGCCGCAGTATAGGATGCGGCATAGGGTAGGAACTTCTCTAAGCGGTCCCCACGGGCTTGTTTTTCACGATGTGCTGTGTTTGAAAAATATTTGAATGCCCCAAATGGCAATAAGAATCCAAACAAGATGACAATGATTGCTTTGGCGGCAATCCCCAAAGTCTTGGTTTGATAGAATGGACAACCTCCGTAGTCATATCCATCGCTTGACCAAGCAAGCGTCGGGTCGACGAGTTCCTTATTTTCGAAGGCCCAAATGATGCAAGGGTCTACACTCTCTGCAGTTTGCTGATTTTCGTAGAAGGCAATCGCTCCAAATCCGGGAGCGAAAATGAGTGCCAAAAGTCCGATGCAACCCAATGCGGTGAAGATTGTAGACATCAGCGTTGTTGCCTTGTACACTTCAGGCATGACTCGGATATCAGCTTGTGCAAGGACCTTCATGAGTTCCTTGTCATTCCGAGCTCCTTTGCGATATAAGCCACCAAATAACGCATTGGAGAACTTTTGCCATTCGGTAAGGACCATTCCCTCAAACAGAGGTCCTGTGTCCTGTTTCTTCGCCATACTATGCGCCCCTAAATAACTCAATTTTCCTCAAAAAATCAGCGTAAACCGTCCACTCGAGCAAGTACATCGTTTGGACGAACATAATACTCAGTGATGATTTGCGCCACCTGATCTGATTTTCGAATGTCATTGAGAACCATCCAATCCAAGATACGTTTTCGAGTTCGCAACTCTTGTCGCATCTTCTCTTGACTGAAGTTAATCTTGACCATGATTTTCTCAAGAACGTAAGATTTGCCAGAGAAATCGAAATCGTCTCTTGCAGGGTCCCACTTGAATACTTCATTAGTGATAACTTCCTGACTGTGAGGGTCAACACCCACAATTTCAACCAGTTGTTTTGTTCGACGTACACGTCGGCCATTGATACGTGTCTGAATCTGAATCGCAACCGCTTCCAGTGCGGGGAGAAGAACACGTGGGATATCGATCGGTTTGTTCTCTAATCGGTGGACTAGACTGGGTACAGAGTCGGCGTGAACGGTAGAGTATGAACAGTGACCAGTTGCCATTGCTTGGAATAGAACGTATGCCTCAGCACCACGAATTTCACCCACAATAATGTATTCTGGGCGCTCACGCAATGCTGCTTTCAGCAACTCGAACTCACCGATTTCACCCTCACTTGATTCACCACCGAATCCCTGTCTTGTCAAACCGGGAATCCAGTTGGGTTGAGGGATGTTTACTTCACGAGTGGACTCGATACTGACAATCTTCATCTGCCAAGGAATAAACAAACACATCGCATTCAGTGTTGTCGTCTTACCCGATGCCGTACCTCCGACGAATAGCATCGAAATTTCATTCTGGAATGCAATCCAAAGATAGGCGACCATCAGACTTGTCATGGTTCGGAAAGCAACGATATCGCAAGGACTGAATGGGTCTTCACGGAATCGTCGAATACAGAATGTCGAGCCGCGTGTTGACACTTCACGACCCAACTTCATGACAATTCTTGAACCATCCATCAATGTCGCGTCAAGTAACGGTTCGGCCACAGAAATGTGCTTCCCACAACGTTGGGCGAGTTTAATCACATAGGATTCAAGCTCTACATCATCTGGCCAAGCGATGGTAGTTTCCACAGATTCAAACTTCCTGTGATAAGCGAAAATGGGGATGTTTGTGCCGTCCAAACTAACGTCTTCCACGTTGGCATCGTTCATCAGGACATCCATTCTGCCGTAACCGATGAGGTCGCGCTTGAGATAGTAGAAAATCTTGGAACGAGATTTTTTGTTCACCTTCAATCGATAGGATTTGATGATTTGGTCCATCGCCGCCCGAAGATACAACTCCGGGTTGGCATCAATTTCTTCGATGTCGGCGGTCAGCGCTTGGATGAAGATGTCCATGATTTCCGATCGCACCTCTTCCTCTTTCTTCGTCAAGGGCGGTTCAATCACTTGGTAAATGATGTTCAATGTTCGTAAATCACGTACGATTCGGGCAAATGCATGCGGCGGTAACACCGGATATTTGTCGAGTTCCTCGTATTGCACTTGTTGGCGTCGTTGGCGTTGTCGCCGGCCACCGTCTCCTCTCCGCGCCATTCTCGATACCTCCGTCCCTTGGTGTCCCATACCGCTCCGCACACTATAAGATTCCGCAGGGAACCATAGGTTCCCTCCCTTTGTACTCGATATTCAGTTTGGCCGAATCAATTTTCGAAAGCCGAACGACCCCATCGACGCTCCAACATCATGAGGAAAGCGCCCCCTAGGGCCAAAAGCGCCAATGAAATGGCCACAATTCCTTGGAATGACACTTCGGCTTCATCCGTGTAAATCGAAGATTCTGCATCAAATCCTCCAGCCTGAATCTGATCGAATTGATTTGCATAGAGCGACATGTCGCCCTGAGTAAATGAGAGCAGGAATAAGGACACCAAGGGTAGAACGGTGGCGACCCAGAAGATGGCCATAATTTGGGTATCGAAAATGGCTTTATTTGGTCGCAAACCCATTAGCAAACCACTCAACGCAACAATGTAAACGGAATTTGCGAACATAACCAACAGGGCAGGCAATAATCCAACCCACTGATCAAGCAGGTGAGCCATGAGCACAAGGAACAGTACAGAAATCCAGGTTGTCATCAAGAAATAAACGATGATTTTTGCTCTCAACAACTGCGGAACGCGAACAGGTAAACCATTGAGGAAATCGGGACTATCCACAGCGTTCAACCATGAATAGAAGTTGAAACCAAAGAAACCCAAAAATGGGGCGTAGGATAGCAGATTGATTGGAATGGGCATATCTCCATTTGTTGCAAAATCCGCCATCCATGCGAGCGCCAACAAAAACAACAGAGGGACACAATAGGAACCCAGCATTTTGAATAGTGTTCCAGACCTCCAAACATCTGCAATTTCTTTGGCTACCAATGTTCTCATTTGCCCATTTCCAAGGAAGAACAAGCGATTGTGAACGGGTACAAAAAGGTCGGTTCGGGTTGTGACTCTGACTTCAAAGTCGTCTGGAACAAGATAGGCACCAATGGTGGCGATCAACAACCAAGCAATGGCTGCAAATGGTAAGAGATAGAAATCATGATGCAATTGAACATGAAGGCCACTGATGACAGATTCTAGAGGTATGTAGTCCAAGGCCACAATGACTCCAGCAATGACTGCCACAAAGGGGACAAGGAATGAGCCAAATCGTGAACGTGACCAGACGGCACTGGCATAAAATGACAAAGCCAAACCTTGCATCATAGTCACCAACATGCAACCTAGAACTACCGGAATAGAAGACCATAACAGAGGTACGGAAATGCCAGTGTATTGTCCAAACAAAATTCCGAGTGACATACCGCCAACTACTGGAGTCAAAATCAAGCACAAGTAAAACGCGACTTCTTTGCAATAATAGGCGAGATAAACGGGGGGTAATTCTAGTGGAAGTAAGGCTGGACTGGCAAGAAGATACGATTTCCCACTAGCACGCTGGCTGACCATGTTTCTCCCGATAAATGCGAAGGAACCCATGCCCAAACTGAACATGAAAAGAGAAAGGTGTAAACCCACCTTCAATTCATTCCAGGTGAAGGCTTTCTCTGACTGAGCTTCAGCTGCTTTCATGGTATCATAAGCAGACTCAATGCCCGCATCTCCTGTCAAAAAACGAAGGCCCACGGTGACAATCATTGCAACCAATGCCAGCATCACTGGGAACATCATGATGTGGCGTTTTTTCGCAAAATCGACGTTTTGTCTCCATTCTTCACGGAACATCATGAGGAAATTGGAGCGCAATGAGGTAGAGAAGCCCGGTGGTTCGCGCAATTCGTTGTGCATTCTCATTCCTCCTCAGAGGATTCTTCTCGGGATTCTATTTCTTCTACAGAAGCCCCTACCAATCGGATGAAAATATCTTCCAAATCTTCACTTGAGTCGTGTCGTAACTCTTCCAGTGTACCCGCCGCAAGAACGCGCCCATGGTCGATGACCGCAACGCGTGTGCACATGCGTTCTGCAACCTCAAGAATGTGAGAGCACAAGAAAATGGTTCCACCTTCAGCAATATGTTCCATCAGCAACTCCCGGCATTTGCGCTGATAGATTGGGTCCAAGTTAACGAATGGTTCGTCCAAGAATAATAATCTCGGCTCGTGAATAAAGGCTCCAGCCAGCATGACTTTTTGGCGCTGACCCTTTGAGAGATCCTTGCATAGCGTTTCGTGTTTATCTTCTATTCCAAACCACTCGAGCCAATACTTCACCTTCTCATCTATATTGCCAACACCGCGAATCCGACAAACGAAATCGAGATACTCCGCACAAGTGAGATAGGAAGGTGGACTCTCTGATTCTGGAACGATGCCGACGTTAGCTTTGACCTTCTGAGGATCTTTTGCAACGTTTGTGCCCAAAACTTTGGCATACCCAATCGAGGGGCTGAGTTGCCCTGTCAACAGTTTGATGAAAGTTGATTTCCCTGCCCCATTGGGTCCGAATACTCCGAAGAATTCTCCAGCATGAACCGCTACGTCTAGAGGATGCAATGCAACGAAATCACCGAACCTTTTGCCGAGATCTTTCGTCTCGACGAGTGCTTCTTTTGACATCTCAAGCCCCTGTCCATTCCGCCTTATCTCGATTGAGGAATGCCTTGACTCCAATTGCCATATCTTCGGTATCAAACAATGCACAAAATAGGTCTCTTTCTGCCAATATTCCCTTGCTAAATGGATTCTCTAACGCGGCTCGAACCGCGGCTTTGGCAACACGAATGGTGTGAGGTGATTTACTCGCGAAATTCTCGGCCATTTCCATGGTTTTCGTTCGCAATTGGTCGGGTTCAACAAGATGATTCACCAAACCCATTCGATGTGCATCTTCTCCATTGACCATTTCACCAGACATCACCATTTCCATCGCTCGACCGTATCCGAGCAAACGACACAATCTCTGCGTGCCCCCTCCCCCTGGGATGAGGCCAAGGTTGATTTCGGGCGTCCCAAATTTGGAGCGGGGTGTGGCGATTCGAATATCACAAGAAAGTGCCATTTCAGAACCACCGCCGAGTGCAAAGCCATCGACCATCGCAATGGTCGGCTTACTCAAATTCCAAACGTATTCCCAGACATTGTCATCAAAGATCGGCCTGATTTCGACACTAGATTTACCCTCAAATTCAGCGATGTCAGCACCCGCAACAAATGAATTCGGCTTTGGGCGTTTTCCCTCAGGGGGTTCCTCAGGTGATGCCCCCGTGACAATGATGACTCTGACATCGGAATTATTCTCCGCCCAATCACAAGCTGATTTGATGGCGGAATTAACTTCGGCATTGAGTGCATTCAACTTGTTGGGTCGATTGATTGTCCAAACTGAAATCAAACCCCCTGCAGGACTCGAATCTTCTGCGGGGATATTTTCAATCTGTAGAACTGGAGACTCAGGTGCTGTGCTCATATGGCGCCGTAGGCGCCATCCTTCTCAAAATGCTATGGTTTGCGAAATCACTCGTTGATTTCATCTCTCAAAGCATCCAATTTCGAACTTGAGGCGGGTGGAGGTAGGGGTAAATCTCCAGCTGGTGGGGGTGGTAAGGGCAAATCCCCTAAATCGGGTAGCGGTGGTAATTCGGGCAAGGGTTCTGCGCTGGAGATGAATCCTTGATCCATCGGAATTCGAACTTTGAGAAGTCGAGTTTCGTCTATTCGAACGAACACCGCGCCGATTGGACTACCGGGTGGAAGGTCATCCGATACTTCGTGAATTGTATGTCCGTGATTTTCGGTTGCAACCAAAGAGAGAATATCTTCGGAATCATCAGCAGACTGGTAAATCTTAGCGGTTTCAGAACGGATTTCTGCTAACTGCTCTCTTCGACGGGCTTCTATTCTACGACGAATTAGTGCATGGCGGTCTCGCCGATCATCGATGAATGATTCGATGTCTGCTTCTTCCATCGATTCTGCATCTATTTCTGCGATGTATTCCTCTGCAACATGGACGTTCTCATCAAT
The DNA here is from genome assembly GCA_002505685.1 of Euryarchaeota archaeon UBA501. Classification (GTDB taxonomy): domain Archaea; phylum Thermoplasmatota; class Poseidoniia; order Poseidoniales; family Thalassarchaeaceae; genus MGIIb-P. Next base: position 7,404 of record DAVT01000074.1, read on the forward strand.
CACAGTGACCTCTACTTCATCATCCGCAAGACTGACTGATATTTCTTCGTCCTCCTCAGGCTCAGGTTCAGGTTCTGGTTCACCAGTTCGGCTACGAGATAGTTTTGCATTTCTACGAGAAGATGCATCCTCATCTGATTGAACAGGGGGCGGTAGTTCTTCTTTGGTCTCTGTTTCTTGTTCTGTTTGAACCATCTCTGAACGCTTTCGGATTCGCTCTACTTTGCGACCCCCTCCCGTTCCCATCAAGAAAATAATGAGCAGCAAAATTGCGGCTCCAAATATCATTTGTTGAATCGGTTCTAAATTTCCGGCTACACCCAAGAATGCAATGACACCGATGAATAATGAAAACCACAACATCAATCTCTTGAACGTGACCATTGATGTCGCCTCCAGACCAGCCACCTAAGGGTCCGTCTTAGGGATGCCGACGTCCGGCTCCGTGCCATTGAGATATTCAAACAGGGCGCGTAGCGCCCTTCCACGATGACTAATGGAAGATTTTTCATCGGCAGACATTTGTGCAAATGTTCTGTCACCATCTCCATCATTTGGGATGAAAATTGGGTCATACCCAAACCCCTCTTGGCCCTTGATTTCAGTCGAAATTTGACCCATGCATGTGCCCACGAATACTTCGACGGCTTGTCCTGTCCAAAGTGCAGCAACGGTCTTGAAATGAGCACCACGTTCTTTATCGAGCAATTTCAAAATTCCCTCACAACCCACAGATTTGAGAACATAGGCAGAATAAACACCTGGGAATTCTGGAAGGGAATCAATGAACAAACCTGAATCCTCAACGAGCAATGATTCGTGAAGTCGATTACTCGCAGCCAGCAATTCCACACCTTGAGCTATTTTGGCTAGGGCAACTGTGGTCAAACTTTCACTCTGTGGTTCGATTATATCAGGTATTTCTCCATCGATTTCAAATGGTTGGATTTCATAACCGAGCGGACCCAATAAATCCTGGGCTTCTGACAGTTTTCCCTGATTGCCGGTCAGGAAGTTCAGAGTCGCCATGTAGGTTGCGAAACCAAGGTGAGGGTTGAAGTCTTCTCTTGAATTGCAGAACCACATGGAACCCAAAATGATCGCTTTGGTTGGTCTTGGAGGGGCAATTGGAGCAGCCCTCAGATACATGGTGGGGGAATGGATGCCAGACGGGTACCCTTGGGGGACGATGTCGGTCAATCTCCTCGGTTCATTCGTGCTAGGTATTGTAGTGACAATGGCACTTTCAGAAGAAATGATGCTAATCTTTGGGACCGGCGTCATGGGGGCGTTTACGACCATGTCTGCATACAGTGTGGATTTGATTGAGTTAATGGAAAAAAGTGAATATTCAGCCGCGACGGGTTATCTTCTAGTGACAATTCTTGGTTGCCCCTTGCTCGCCTTTGGGGGGATGAAAATAGCTCAAGCAATTTAGCCGTGATAACGAACACGGCCGCGGATATCATTGAATCTGTCAATCACATCCTGTCCACCCTTAGTCAGATAACCAGATACTACTCGATCAATGGCTCCCTCAATAGAAGGATGGCTCGCTTTCAAGCATTCATTTAGTACTTGTAAATCCAAACCCATGGGCTCCAAATCATCGGTAATTTGGGCCAATCCGAAATCGATAATTGACAAACCATGTGAGTTGTCCCACAAGATGTTGTGTGTCGTTAAATCTCCGTGGCTGATTCCAGCATCGTGAATAGTGCGAATGATGGCTCCAAGTTCTTCCAGCATTCCTGAGTCGCCACCATTTCTAAGGTGTTCAAACAACGGACCACCTGGAACACGACTTGTCACCATCCAACCTGCCGATGTGTCTGCAGCCAGCAATTCCGGAACTGGTGAACCCTGAAGATGAAGACGGCGCAACAGTCGTACTTCTGCGGACATTCTGGATTTGGTTAAACGGGAATCCAAATCGGGGTGTCGCCAAGTTCGCGGTTCTCGTTGCTTGAGAATTGCCTCCCTACCCAACCATGAACCAGCGTGAACTACGGCTTCTGCGCCGCGGTGCAGCATTTCTGCACCTACCCATGGTCCCGCCATGGAGTGTCGGAGATGGGATGAGTTCAAAGCGGTTGCACTGGACGCCAAATCGATGAGCCTGCCTCTTCCAGCCATCCCCCTGCTACGCGCAGAATCGCACTCATTTTCGTATTCTGATGAAGAAATTGAGGCGGAGGCAGTCCGTTTGCAAGAAGCAATTCAGCAACATCAGCGATGGCCGCTCGAAACTTGCCGGGGTATTGCCCCTCTCACTTTGGAAATCAATCGACTCAAGAAAGAGAAAGATGTGTTTCTGATTGCACATACCTACCAAACACCAGACATCATCTATGGTGTTGCAGATGAGGTTGCAGATTCTTACACACTATCGAAGGCTGCAAGAGATGCATCACAACAGACCATTCTGTTTTCTAGCGTTCGATTCATGGCTGAAACTGCAAAGATTGTCAGCCCTCATAAGACTGTGATTCACCCGTCACCCGAAGCAGGGTGCAGCCTCTCTGATGGAATCACCGCCCAAGATGTACGAGATTTACGGGCTCAGTACCCAGGGGTTCCTGTTGCGTGTTACATCAATACCACTGCTGCAGTGAAGGCTGAGTGTGATGTCAGTGTGACTAGCAGTAATTATCTACGAATCTGCGAACGTTTGCCCGGTGACAAACTCATCTTCGTCCCCGACAGGTTCATGGGAGCCCATTTGCAAAAAGCATTGCAAGGGAAGAAAGAGGTAATTGTCTTCGATGGAGAATGCGAGGTTCATGCCGTGTTTACTGGCGAAAAGGTTCGGCAATGGAGACAACGAATCGGTGACAACCTTTCGATTCTAGCTCACCCTGAATGTAGTGCAGATGTACTGGAAGAAGCTGACTTCGTTGGTTCCTCAGAGAAACTAATTCACGAAGCGATTCGCTTGGGCAAGGAAGGACAACCAGACGTGATGCTGATTACCGAATGTGGAACTGCAGAGAGAATCATGGCTGAAGCGGAAGAAGAGTTGAATTTGTATGGAGCATGTGTCATGTGTCGACACATGAAGGTTACACAATTGGAAGACATCTTACAAGCACTGCAAAATCCACGGGATGATCAAATCATCGAAATCGATAGCGAAGTTATCATCCGTGCTCAACACAATCTAGACGAGATGTTCCGCCTAGCGGAATAATCACTCTTCCTCGCTGAATAGTGGGCGTTTCAAAATCCGCCCTTCATTTTCTTTGAGGCGTTGGGCGGCCCATGTGAGCAGCAGTAATGGCAAAAGTAGGATGAACACTTGTAAGGTGCTCGAAGAATATGGTTCAAACACCACTTCAATGGTAAACACCCGAATTTGTGTTTCATTGTCTTCATCGATTTGCAACCATGCAATGTGCTCCTCCATGACTTGTGGTTGGATTTGATTGATGTCATCTTCGGGATGCAATTGATACGATTGATTCAGTACAATGTCATGGTATCGAACTTCCCAATCCAAGTCAAAGTCCACTGGATTGTTTGAGACGAGGAACTGCTGATGTTGCCATGCCACATACCCGTGCCCAATACTTGGAGCCGCTACAGGGAATACTGGATTACCGAGAATTTGTTGCTCACCACTGGATAGATTGACCATTACGAGACGATTCACTGAACTCAAATTAACCAATGCAACGAGGTGTTCATGGTCAAGCACAATCTCTGTGATGGTTGCGTTTTGGTAATCCACGAGTGTGTCTGTCATCTGGAATACTTGTTCATC
>DAVT01000018.1 GCA_002505685.1 Euryarchaeota archaeon UBA501
ACCTCAGTCCACATAGTGTGCATACGTTTGTTCTTTCAGTTTCTGATCCACTACTTCCAGAATCTCTGGCGGTGCATTGCGGAAGGTAGGCCATGGGCTTTCTCCTTGTGGATGTCTCATATCAGGCCACTTTCCTGCAACATAAGCCATCAGCGCCTCTTTCATCAACACGCCAGCCAGCACCAGTGTTTCGTAGCAAAGATCCTCATAGGTCATGCCTCGTTTGACAGGAATTTCTCGACGCAGGAGGAGTTCTCCTGTATCGATCCCATTGTCACAGAAGTGGGTTGTGCTGCCGATGGGGATGTCGTGATATACCGACCAAGCTGGGCTAGCAGAACCCCGACAATCAGGTAACAATCCAGGGTGTGAATTCACCACACCATCCTTTGGGAAATCGAGGATTTCGCCACGGATGATACGTGTGCCACCAAAGACGATGAGGTCCAAATCCATGTTGCGTATATGTGGCATAACCTCTTCAGAATTATGGATTGGTACAGTCACGTGTGTAACATCGAGATTGGAGATTTGGTCAACGATTGTCGGTGCGACGGGATTGCCTTCGATTCTTTTGAGGAATTTCTCACGTTCCTCATCACCAATCGCAGAATCTTCCTCGATAATAATGGCCGGGACAAAACCTTCAGAGAGCATTTGTCGTAGCATCTCACGCCCGTATGGGTGCTCTTTGAGGAGCAGATAGGCGAAGACTGGCGTGTCTCCCATGTTCACCCCGAAGGGGTGGAAGATACCCGTTCTTTTCGGTCAATCAATGTCAATCCAGGGTGATGATTCACAAGTCCCATCATAGTAGATGTATCCAAATTCATCTCCAGCACTAAACCGTATTTCTTCACAACCATTATCACAAAACCCAACCGGACTGTCGAAGTAAAGATTCGTGCCCCAATAGGATTGATTCCAGGCATCACCGTTGACTTCCCAAGTTTGATGATTAGGTTGAATTTGAACCTCATTTCCACTACTCATTTTGATGTCTAAGGAGACCCAAATGGTTTGGTGTTCTTCAAACTCATCACTATCTTCAATCCAGCCTCCACCTGCTCGCTGTAATGTAACTGTAACATTCAACGAATTGTCACTAGAAATTTCAATCTTTGAGAATTCATAATCGTAGCCGCCGTACATTTCGTCATATCCAGCCCCACACCCACCAAGCGTTTCTGTACAACCCGATAATGGTGTCATTGCAACTAAACAGAGAAGCAAGATTCGAGTCCATTTACAAAACATAGGGAATCTCTCAGGGGGTGACGCGACTTCGATCTCTAGGGAAGAGGACTACTTCACGCACGTTGCCCGCACCGGTGAGGACCATCAGTAGGCGAGCCACACCTAGTCCCCAACCTGCGTGCGGCGGTGCGCCATAGCGGAATCCATCCGTGTAGAATGTGAAATCGGATGGGTCCAAATCCATGTCACGCAAATTCTGCTCAAGTACTTCGACGCGATGTTCACGCTGACCTCCGCTCGTCATCTCATCACGGCCATAATTGAGGTCAAATCCGCGAGAAAGTTGTCCTCCTGTTGAACCCTTCTCTCTTTCATCGTGGAAGATGTAAAACGGTTTCATTGACATCGGCCATCTAGGCAAAAAGTGGAAGCCAGGGTATTTGGCGGCAATCAAGTCACAGTGGTGCGATTCGATATCATCCCCCCACTCGATTTCTCCGCCGCCTGCCTTGACGATTTCAATTGCTTCACAGTATGGTATTCGCGGGAACGGTAGGCTAGGAACATCAACTGTAATCGGCTCTTGCTCCTGAGATACCCGATATTCATTGATGATGTCAATCAAATTCTGATCATTGGCAGCCACTTGACTCCAAATATGATGGATCATTCTCTCTTGCACACACATGACATCTTCATCATTCATCCATGCACCTTCAATATCGAATGAAATGAATTCGTTCAGGTGGCGGTAAGTATCGTGCTTCTCGGCACGGAATGCGGGCCCGATTTCGAACACGCGCTCCAAACCGCCCAAAACTGCAAGTTGTTTGTACAATTGTGGTGACTGGGAAAGATATGCATCCGTCTCGAAATACTTCATCGGGAACAGGTTGGTGCCACCTTCAGAAGCACTGGCGATGATTTTTGGTGAATTCATCTCGCTGAATCCTTCGGTGATAAGGTGTTCTCGGCCATATTGGAGCACTTTACCACGAAGTTGGAACATTGCATTCACGTGAGCGCGTCGCAAGTCGAGGTGTCGATTGTCTAGTCGGACATCAAGCCCGACATGAACCTCATCGACAACTCCCACAGGAAGTGGAGTTTCTGCGAGGGCCAAAATTTGACCCGAATTGACATTGATTTCGTACTCTGCTGGCGGCTCAGGCTCACCTTCTGGTACTTTTGGTGGCCGTTTTTGTGCGACGGTCCCTGTGACTTGAATCGTTGATTCTCGACTAGCACTTTGTATGGCATCGAAGGATGCCTCGTCCATGTTGTCCTTTTTGAGAAACGCTTGGAGGTGTCCAGTACCATCTCTTAGCATCAAGAAACAAATCGCTCCTCGGCCCCGAACGGCCTCCGCGTATCCGGCCACTGTGACTTCGTGGCCCACCATCTGAGCACCCATATCTCGAACTTCACCCAACGTATGTGTTCTGTAATGGGTCGGTTCCCAATCGCGTCCGTCACGTCCGGTCATGATTTACGCCGTGTGCATCCAACACTTGAACCGTACGGCGATAAATGGTGGATATTGGGCCCGTACAGTGAAACGCTTTGACCCTCACCATTGATATGCAAAAGGAGGTTCGCCGGACTTAATGTCACACGAACGTTTGTTGTTCACCTCTGAATCGGTGACCGCCGGACATCCAGACAAACTCTGCGATGCGATTTCCGATGCCATATTGGACGCGTGTTTGTCTCAGGATCCAAATGCACGTGTTGCGTGTGAAACCTTGGTTAAGGGAACAAGTGAAGGGAGTTCCATTGTACTGGCGGGCGAAATCACTTGCGCACCGCCTGAAATTGATTATGCAGCAGTCGCAAGAAAAGCAGCAGGTGATATTGGTTATACCGACCAAGCATACGGTATGGATGCCACAACTTGTGATGTACAAGTGATGATTACAACACAATCTCCGGAAATTAGTCAAGGTGTTAGTCAAGGCAATCTGAATCAAGGTGCGGGCGATCAAGGCTTGATGTTTGGTTACGCCACAAATGAGTCGGAGGTCTATCCATCTCTGCAGGGACAATTCATGCCGCTTTCCGCATCTTTGAGTCAGGCCCTAACACGTAGACTCACAGAAGTGCGTGAAACTGGTTTGCTACCTTGGGCTCGACCCGATGGAAAATCACAGGTCACCATCGAATATGGGGCCTATGCTAAACCACGACGCGTTTGGGCGGTGGTCATCGCCATTCAACACGATGACATGCTGGATCGATTTAACACCGAAGAAGAGGAGCATGCCTTCATCGAATCTGAAATTATGACTCATGTAATCGAGCCGATTATTCCAACCGAGTTGATTGACTCGAAAACCGACATCATCGTCAATGGAACAGGACGATTTGTACAGGGCGGTCCTCATGCGGATGCAGGAATTACAGGTCGCAAAATCATCGTCGATACCTACGGGGGAATGGGTCGTCATGGGGGTGGAGCATTCAGTGGAAAAGACCCCTCTAAAGTGGATCGTTCAGCAGCCTATGCAGCGAGGTGGGCAGCCAAACACGTTGTTGCAGCTGGATTGGCCAAGCGTTGTGAGATTCAGTTGGCATATGCAATCGGCGTTGCCGAACCAGTTAGTGTTCGTGTATCAACCGATGGAAGTACAGCACCAGGATTCACCGAGGAAGAAATCAGCCGACGCGTCCGTCAACACTTCGACTTCCGACCGCGTGCCATCATCGAAAAGTTGGACCTTCTAACCCCCATCTATTCGGCCACATCTGCTGGCGGGCACTTCGGTCGTGAAGCAGAAGGTGGCTTCTTTCCATGGGAACAATTGGATGACCGCCTGATTTCCGCTCTGCAACAACCGTAAATCAGCGCTTTTCGCGAGAACGCTTACGCGTTCTCCCATCATCCTCAAAGCAGGGTACGAATTCGGTAGACCCGATGTCCCAACAGCGCCGCCGCTCAATTTCGCTGTGTTTTCTACTAATTTCCAGCGTTTTTTTGGCTG
>DAVT01000026.1 GCA_002505685.1 Euryarchaeota archaeon UBA501
GGCCCCCCTCGTGGCGGTCCGGGTGGCCCCCCCAGTCGCGGCCCTTCGAGTGGCCCAGGTGGCCCACCTAGAGGCCCTTCCAGAGGACCCAAAGGCGGAGGCCCCCCCAGTCGCGGCCCAAGTGGTGGTGGACCACCTAGCCGAGGCCCGAGTGGCGGAGGTCCTCCCAGTCGCGGTCCCAGTGGCGGCCCACCTAGTCGAGGTCCCAGTGGCGGCCCACCGAACCGTGGGCCCAAAGGAGGCCCTCCAAAGCGCAAGGGTCCGCCTCGGTGATTAGATTAGAATCCAAATCCCGAGTCCTGCCAACACGGTAGCCATGGTCAATTCAAATCCGCGAGCATGCTCCTGAAGTTTCGATAGAATAGGCGTTTCAGAAATGATTAGCGCCACCAATACATACCAACCTCCATCTGTTAGCATGGCTATAGAGGCAATCAGAAGTCTCTCTCCCCACGTGAATTCAGGTTGAACAAATTGGCTGAATATAGCGATGAGGAAAACAAGAATTTTCGGATTTAGGAACGCAATTAGAAAGCCTTCAGTAAAACCACGTCTTCCTGAATTTTTGTGCTCACCTTCTTCATCAGAACCCTTAATCATCATTGCTGATAAAAACAGAAGGAACAATCCACCCGCAATTTCTAGAACAACCGCTGCCTCACTTGCGCTAGATTTGAGTTGGGCAATTCCAGCGATGGCAACAAATGCATAGATTCCAAACCCGATTCCATGACCTAGGCCACAAGATACACCTCGCGCTTTCCCACCTTCCATTGTATTGCGAAGCAAAACCGCCAACGAGGGCCCTGGCGACATCGCGCCCAAAATTAAGACGAGAAGAATGGGTGCGAGCGCAGCAATCTCCATGTGTGTCTAGCGAAGACCTGCGGCCTTGAGGCTTTCCAGCAATACCGCACCAATCTCCGAGGGATCATTGGCACAACGGATACCAGCTGCTTCCATGGCTGCGACCTTTTCAGAAGCAGTCCCTTTTCCTCCACTGATGATGGCTCCAGCGTGACCCATGCGTTTTCCTGGAGGTGCAGTCATTCCCGCCACAAAACCAACAACTGGCTTGGTCATATTTTCTGCAACCCATGCGGCGGCTTCTTCCTCAGCGTTTCCTCCAATCTCTCCGATCATCACCACAGCAGCCGTCTGCTCATCATTTTCAAAGGCCGACAAACAATCGATGAATCCTGTGCCGTTGACGGGGTCTCCTCCAATGCCGATACAGGTGCTCTGCCCTTCATTGATGCTCATGGCCTGTGCTACGGCCTCATAGGTAAGTGTGCCAGATTTTGAGACAATCCCGATTCTTCCTTTCGCGTGAATATGCCCCGGCATAATCCCAATCTTCGCTCCTCCAGTTTCTCCGGGGGTGATTATACCTGGACAATTTGGACCAATGAGTCGAACATCGGAATACTTGGCAACGTGTTCTGCAGCCTTGACCATATCCAGTGTCGGTATACCTTCAGTAATACATACGATGACACCATTTCCTCGAATGGATGCAAATGCATCTGCAGCCTCAATGATTGCGGCACCCGCAAATCGAGGGGGGACATAGATGACGCTGGCATCAGCATCCGTGGCTTCTATGGCCTCGGTCATTGTATCCCATACGGGGGCTTGGACCGCGCCCAAGTCTACAGTTTGACCTCCCTTACGTGGAGTGACTCCACCCACGATGTTGGTGCCGTATTCAACCATCTTTGTAGCATGAAAAGTCCCTTGGTTTCCAGTGATTCCCTGCACCAGAACCTTTGCATCCTCCTCAATCCAAATGGCCATCACTGCTCACCTCCAACAAGTTCGACAATCTTTTTCGCACCTTCGGCCAAGGTTTCCGCAGTATGGATATTGAGTCCACTTTCTGATAGAATTCTCCTCCCTTCCTCAAAGTTAGTGCCTACTAACCTAACCACGAGTGGGTCCTCAAGTTCAAGGGCCTGAGTCGCGGCAATGACACCTCTAGCAATGATGTCACAACGCATGATGCCTCCAAAGATGTTGACAAGAATTCCCTTGACATTTGGGTCTTCCATGATGATGCCAAAGGCAGTAGTGACCTGTTCTTCATTGGCACCTCCTCCTACATCGAGGAAATTTGCAGGTTCACCGCCGTAGAGTTTGATGACATCCATCGTTGCCATCGCTAGACCGGCTCCATTGACCAAGCAGCCGATGTCCCCATCGAGTTTGACATAGGACAAATCTGCGGCTTTTGCGCGCACTTCAGTGGGTTCTTCTTCAGATAAATCACGCAACTCCATGATGTCAGGGTGTCGGAATAGTGCATTTTCATCAAAGCCAACTTTGGCATCGAGCAGAACGATTTCATCATCTTCTGTGCGAACCATTGGATTGATTTCGACCATAGAGCAATCCTTCGAGACAAACAATTCGAACAAGCCGGAAACATTGTGGACAAATGAGTCAACGGCTTTCCCACTCAAGCCCAGCGAATTTGCCAACCCTATCCCTTGAGATGATTGTAGACCAGCTACGGGGTCTACATGGACCTTGAAAATCGCCTCAGGGGTTTTTTCAGCAACTTCCTCAATATCCACTCCACCTTCACTTGAAGCCATGATGAGGGGCATTTTTTCTTCCCGATCGATTAGAATGGCCAGATAATACTCGTGAGATATTTTGCAACCCCCTTCTACGTAGAGGTTGTTGACAATCTTTCCTTCTTGACCTGTTTGCTTTGTAACCAAGACATTGCCCAAGATGTTGGTTGCATAATTTTCGACATCTTCTCTGCTGAAGGCGATTTTGACACCGCCTTCCATGACCAAATCTCCACTCACGGGACTGTACAGGTTTCCCTTGCCACGGCCGCCCGCATGGATTTGACTCTTGACAGCGACAACATTGCCTCCGAGAGCGTCGTAAGCGGCGAGTGCCTGTTCAACGGTCGTGCAGTGTACACCGTCTTGAACAGATAGACCGTTTTCTCGGAACAATTGCTTCCCCTGATACTCGTGGATGTTCATGGGCGGGTCGACCTGAAGTCGCTCTTTGAACACTCCGACACACCCGCTTGAAATTCATCGTTGGTCAGCAAGGCACTTGAGGGAGGTCCACCTCGCGTGGTCGATGGACGTCATCGTGTTGGCTGGAGGCTTCGGCACACGTTTGCGTCCTTGGACCTTGCATGTGCCAAAACCACTGATTCCCATTTTGGATCGGACCATGATTGAGCACGTGGTCAGCATTCTACCTGAGGAAATGGTCGATAAGGTCCTCATTGCCGCAGGTTACGGGATTGAGCAAATGCGTGAACACTTCGCCTCTCTTGAGCTGCCTTACGAGGTTATCATCGTCGAGGAGACCGAACCACTGGGCACTGGTGGGGCAATCGCCAACTGTCGAGAGCATCTTGGGGGAGGGACCTGTTGTGTCATCAATGGGGATTTACTCACCAGTCTGCGGGTCGATGAGATGCTGCTTGCACACAGGTCAGCGGGTACACTTGCATCGATTTCATTGTGGGAGGTTGATGACCCAAGCCGATTTGGGGTTGCCGATTTCGATCCAGCAACGACTCGAATTCGCCGTTTCCAGGAGAAACCACCTCGCGAAGAAGCCTATTCCAATCTCATCAATGCCGGCACCTATCTGCTTGAGCCCGAAGTATTCGATCGAATGCCCCAAGGTGCATTCAGCATGGAGCGAGTGGTATTCCCAGTCCTCGCCGAAGAAGGCGAATTGTCTGGATTCCCGTTCGAGGGTCATTTCGTGGATGCAGGTACTCCACCTTCCTATATTGAGGCCGTACAAACATCGATTCAAAACCAAGCTTGGATGAGTGGCGGGTCCGGCAGTGGGAAGAATTGGTTTGGAGAGGGAGTCATCTTGGATGACGGGGCTCAAATCAATGGTTGTGCCATCGGAAGGGAGAGCGAGATAAGCGATTCATGCACATTAGTAAGTAGTGCGTTACTTCATTCGGTAACCGTGGCCTCAGGTTCTATTGTCACAGGTTGTATGGTTGGATACAATACCCAAATTGGGCGGGACTGCAAATTGGAAAATGTTGTCATCGACCACGGTTCGATTATCCCAGATGGATATGCGCAAACCGACGGCGTCTTTCCGACGGCAGATTGAACACCTTC
>DAVT01000088.1:0-2674 GCA_002505685.1 Euryarchaeota archaeon UBA501
GCGGGGTCTATGGCCAACTCAAGGTTTACATCCCCAGGTGCTGAATCCGGCAGCTGAGAAGAGTCAATGGATATCGAATATTCTGCAAATGGGTCTACCTCGGTGAACGTGAGAGATTCCACTTCCAAAGTGATTCCATCCTGAATTCGAACCTCAAGCGGAGCAGATGTTGTGCCTGAACCACCGTCTCTAGCGATTGTACCCGTCAGAGTCCAAGGACCTGCCAACCCAGGTTCAGCGACCACGTTTGGTCCCTCAGCATGCCGGTAATCGGGTAGAGTATCGATAACAAGTGAACGGGTTTCAGTGTTATCAGCATCTGTCGATTCAGTAATCCCATCTCCACTATCCGCATTCACAGTCCCTTCCACTTGATAGGTTCCTGCTGCAGGTGCGTTGGTCGTATAATTCATCCAAACCGAACTGCCGGCAGTCAGCGCATCGACTGGAAGAAGGTTTGATTCACCAGCCACGGTCAATTCAAGGTGGCTTGAAGGTGCATCCGCATTCCCTGCGTTCTCGACTTCAATTTGAATCTCTATTGGCTCACCCTCATGTGCACCAGTAGGTGGTGAAACTTCAAAGTTAGAAAAACGAAGGTTTGCCAAACCTTCGACGTCAAAATCATGTGAGATGATTTTTGGATCATCATTGTGATTGACACGAATCACCAAAGTTTGCTCCCCACCTCCCCATGCGAGATTGGTCCAAACAAAATCAACATCCTCAAACGCATTTTCATCGACATCTACTGTGTAGAGTGCTTCGGGATTTCCATTTGAGTAGGTATTCTTGTGAAATTCGACGATAACATCCTCAGCGATGATGTTGTCCACGTTTTGTAAGGACAAAGTGAAGGTCACATCCCCCCCTTCGACCGGTGATGATGGACTCATCGCAAGTCCTTGGGTATTGAAGGCGATACTACCAGATTGCTCACCTGAAACTGACGGAGAGAATGCCAAAATTGGAGTCACGAACAAGAGGGCGCACAGAATATGCAATACCCTAGGTCGGGCCATGTATTCTTGAGAACAGGCGAGGCACTTCAAACTGCTTCCCGAATTCGCCAAAAAACCCCTAGCAAGCGGTAAGGTCACCATTCCCATTGGAAAGCCTTGAAGGATGGGGCTACGGTGGAAGGTTTGGTGCCGATGGTGTCTCGCCGCTTGGTTCTCGTCCCCTTTGTGGTTATTCTACTGTGTATGGCCCCGCATGGTGGATGGATTACGGTAGAGGCCACTACAGGAAGAAGCGACGATTTTGACTTCAGTGGTGGCCCTGAGGCTGGTCAAGTCATCTCTGGAACTTTCACCATCCGTGCAACAAATGTGGATACGGCCAACACCAGTTACATCGATGTCGAAGTGTTTGATGGGTCAACTTGGTCTGCGATTGCCCAAATCACCAGTTCTCCTTGGCTAACTTCATGGGACACCAGTGCACATGCTGATGGTGATTATCAATTGAGAATTCAGGGGACGTTCACGAACGCTACGACGACCGGATGGGTGACGAGTCCAACCTTTACCATTGACAACACGGCTCCGAGTGCGCTTTCCCTCGGTGTTTCGAATGCCATTATCGGAGATGGTTCATCAACCATCAATCGGGCTTGGTTTGCGACACCTGAATCTGGAACCCTTGATTTTTCTTGGAGTGCGACGGATACGCATCTGTCACATGCAACACTTACGAATGTACCAGGTTCAGGGACACCGCCTCAAGATGGGCCTGGAACTCTCCTCAACTCATGGTCATGGTCTCCAGGTGATTTGGAAGAAGGGAAGTGGGCATCCGTTCTATCCGTCTATGATGATGCAGGAAACTCAGCTCAATCTTCAATTCACATTGGAATTGATCGTAGCGGCCCAGTTGTAGGTGCACCCACGCTTTCTGTCACACCAGGTTCTTGGAGCGATGCTACGGCACTGATTTTCAACGGTTTGGCAAGTAATGCCACTGACAACGGTGGCTCAGGTATCGACACATATCATGTGAGAGATAGTGCTGATGAATGGACAGATATTGGCTCTGGGGGCGCTGGTTCAATGATTCTGAATGAAGGTGTCCGCACCATTCAATTCAGAGCCGTCGATAAAGTTGGAAACATAGGTGACGCGCATAATGTCACAATGATGATTGATCGGACTGCACCGATTTCTGGGGGCTGGGTTTTTGGTTCTGAAATCACTGATTCTCTAATTGGATCAGTTGATGTCAGTATAGACGCCACTGATGCGAATTCGGGAATTGACGTTTCATCGTGTAGTATTGAATATGGGTTTGATGTAAATGGAGATGGCCAGATTCCAGATATTTCTACTGCTTGGATTCCTGTAGGTTCTGGTACCTCAAGCACATTGTCCTCATCGATTGATTGGTCAACACGGGCTGGCCAATACCTCTCCTTGCGGGCGAATCTCGTCGATACGGCAGGGAATTCGGCAACGACTGTTGCATCACACTTCCTTATTTTACCCGGACTTGATTTCACCGTTTCAGATGCAACACTGAACCGATTGATTGTGAGAGCCGGTTCGCAGGACCCTGTACAGTTAGAGGCTCAAATTGAAACCAATGAATTCTACTCGGGAAGTGTAGTCCTCAGCATCCAAAGCGCCCCAGCCAGCCGCGATTCTTTGACCGATTGGACAACTCTTGATTCAGTTGT
>DAVT01000088.1:3070-19469 GCA_002505685.1 Euryarchaeota archaeon UBA501
GGGGAATTTGACATTCGCGTAGTTGTTGACCCCGACGACTCTATTCCAGAACGCGATGAAGGAAACAACGAACTCTTCCTCTTGGTTGCGGCTGCTGACCCTGAAGTGATTGGTTCGGTGACTGGCTTTGTCCCAGACTTGCTGATTTTGTTCATCGCCGGACTTTTCGCAAGTAGTATTCTCAATCGACGTGAAGCGGCGTCTTGAAAGAGGAGTCCTTGGTCGCGGAGTCTGATGGAAGGCCTTGCTAGAATCCCCCAGGACCGAATTGCGGTACTGATTGGACGAAAGGGTGTAACACGCAGGGCTTTGGAAGAGGCAACCAATTCGAAATTGCATATTGATTCAACGAGTGGCGATGTATCTGTTGTCTGGAATGAAGAATTTGATCCGATTACTCGAATGAAATTTCCTGATGTCATCCGAGCAATCGGCAGAGGTATGAATCCTGAAAGAGCGCTCCAATTGCTACAGGATGACCATCATCTGATGCTTTACGACATGAGAGAGTATGTTGGAAAAAATGCAAACCAGCAACGGCGAATTCGCAGCAGACTGATTGGAAGAAATGGTCGAATTCGGGAATTGATAGAGGAGCATTCTGGAGCAGAGATTGTGATTTATGGTTCAACTGTGGTTATCATTGGAGATGAAGAGGGCTTACCATTGGCTGGACAAGCCATCGAACGTCTATTGCAGGGAGCTGAACATTCCTCTGTACTCAAACACCTAGAGACGGAGCGAAGAAAAAAGCGGATGGCTGCACGAAATCTCGAATCCATTGATTTGAAGGGTGAAGATGACCGATTTGCAGCCTTGGTACCCGGTTTAGAGGCCGCACGTCGTAAGAGGCAACGTCGCTACAAAGATGCGCAAGTAGATCCTGATGATGATAGTGCCATTGAGGAAATGATGGAATTGGCAGAGGATGAATCCGTTGGATTCGAAGAAGAATAGTCAGTATAGCACGTTGGCCATTGCCTCTGCAACATCAATTTCAACTCCTTGACGTTGAGCCCATTCGACCAAACGTGTGACATCCCTTACCAGAAATTCCTCTGCATTGGGGTGTGTGTTTGTTACCGCCTGACCGACATCAATGACTCGAGGTTCCCCCTGATGCCAGAGGATGTTGTACTCACTGAAATCTGCATGGACCAATTCGGCCTTTTGCCAACAGTCCCTCAACCAATTGAGTAGTTCATCGAAAACGGGGCCAGGGTCTTCAATCTCAACATCGCGAAGTCTTGGGCTTGGACCATTTTCATCCCCAAGATAATCCATTACCAACACATTCCGAAAGAGTGCGTGAGGTTCAGGTACACGCAAACCATGATTGGACATTCTCATCATATTACGGTGCTCTTTTCGAACCCAAATGTTCACCAATTCATGGTGGCGTCGTCTCAACCCCCCGAATCTTGGATCGCCTTCGATATATTGCATCAGGCCCTTGAATACAGCATTACTTGTATGGAAAATTTTGACTGCCGCAACTCCATTCGGCGTTGTCGCATGGAAAACGTGGGCCTCTTTGCCCCTTGCAATTGGCCAGTCCAACGTATCGATGTGTCCTTGCTGCATCAGTTTGTAGACTGAAAGTAGTGTACGCTGGTCAAAAACTTGGTCGAATACACGTCGGTCAACCCACTCAAATTGACCCGTGCCCAAAGCACCCTCCAATCGATGCTCAATTTCTTTGAACATGGTTGCGTATTTCTTTTCCTTCATCCATGTCCAAGAGTCTTGTTTCTTATCCATTTCAGCATGGGCTATGGCTTCTTCGTCCGCTTTCCATTTCTCTTCGGCAAGTGCAATATTTTCTGCCTCAATTTGCTTTTCTGCTGGTGTTGGTTCTCCGTCCAAATCACGAGGGGTGGATTCACCCAAATCCGTCCAATCCCGTGAGTCGCTTTCGCGTCGTGCCTTGCGGCGTCGCGCGATGAGTTCACCCCCTAAGCAGGCCCAAACAGGCTATCGATGTCATCATCGCTGACATCATCGAACGGCTCTGGTTCGGCCTCCGGTGCGGCCGTTTCTGGTTCGGCCATGTCAATTTCTTCTTCATTTGATTCTTCAACTTCATCGATTTCTTCGACTTCTTCTTCAGATGTGGCCGGTTCTGAACTAGGCTCATCCCCAAAAATCCCAGCATCATCCAAATCGTCCCAAGTTTCTGTACCCGTGCCAAATACATCGACAATTTCAGGCAGAACACCTTTTCGAGAAAGGTAGAGTGATTGAGTCTTTGAATAGCGCTTCTTGACATCTGCTTTGGAGTCTTGGAAATCCCACGGTTGCACCACGATGAGGTCGCCTTCTCGAACCCACTGGCGACGACGCATTTTTCCTGGGATTCGAGCCAATCTGGTTTCTCCATCCGCACAAACAACTCGGACGCGGCGACCCCCCAGAATTTGATCGGCAATGGCAAACATCTCATTGATTCGCTCATTGGGAAGAGGGACTCGAATCTTGTCGCTAGAATCACCTTCAAGCTCCGCTAGGAGCTCTTCGTCTACGGTTTCTTCTCGGCGCCGTCCCATGGTAACAACACCGCGAATCGACCACCCTAAATAAACACGGAGGCGAAATAGAGGGGGTGGGTCGCTTGCTATTGCTCATCCAAATAGCGCCAAAGCAGCGTCGTTAGCAGCCAATGCCAGTACATCTGCAAGCGGTCCGAATCCAAACACAACTGCACCCATCGTGCACAGCATGATGGTGATTCGAATCATTGATGCCCTAGGAACGGCCATCCGGTCTGTTTCTTCAAAGAACATCACAACGCAGATGCGTAGGTAGTAGAACAGTGAGATTGCGCTATTGATGAAAATCAAAATGGCCAACCAGAATACCCACGAAAGTGAACCCATGGCATCAGAAAGGGTAGCACCCGATACATCCCCGACCGTGCTGGAAATAATTCCACTGACCATCATCAACTTCGACAAGAATCCGGAAAGTGGTGGAACTCCCGCGAGTGCCAACATGAAGACCATCATCGAAATGGCGATGAGTGGGTCTCGGCGCGCAAGACCGTAATAGTGCTCGAGTTGATTCCCTCGATCATTATCGCATTCAAGCAATGAAATCACAAGGAAAGCACCCAACTTGAAGGCAACTAGGACCACGAGGTGGAATATGAGTGCTGTTGCAATCAACTGGCTTCCATCTCCGGGCCCGAGAGCCCCAATGGCAGCAATACCGGCAAGCATGTATCCGGCATGGGCCACACTTGAGTAAGCCAACATTCGCTTTGGGTTTCGACTACCAAGAGCGGCGATGTTGCCCCATGTCATGGTGACTGCGGCGACCGCGCCAATCAGAATGGTCCATTCACTTCCCCCATCAATCAGGGTCACGCCAATCAGAACGCGCATTAGGGCGACAAAGCCCATGCCCTTGCTCGCAGTTGAAAGAACACCTGCGACTGGGCTGCTAGCTCCTGCATAAGCATCAGGAGCCGCAAAGTGGAATGGAACTGCACTGACCTTGAAGCCAAAGGCTACCAGCATCATTCCAAGACCGATGATCGCCATTCCATTGGGTCCAGCCGCCCAAGCAGATGCTAAACTTGATATTGAGAGGTCACCGTTCCAAATGTACAACATTGAAAGTCCGTAAAGGCCAACTGCACTGGCTACACTTCCTACGATGAAATACTTGACACCGGCCTCGGGACCAACCTCAGTTTCCTTGTTGAATGAAATCAGCACATATGATGCCATACTTGCCAATTCTAGGCCCACGAAGAGCATGAAGAGATTGGTGGATAATGCCACGGTTGACATCCCGAGAGCGACCATCAAGATGAGCAAGGAGAAATCGACTTGGCGGCGATTGTTGAGTAGACGGTGCAAGCGGCGTGATTCAACGCCTTCATCGTGCTGCTTCTTGGTTGGAATACGGTTGACCGCTGTGGCGGGCAAGCGATCCCAGTTGGCCAGCACTGCAAGCAACAATGCCGCGGTGAAAATCATCTCCATCAGACGGCTGAACGCATCGACTTTCAACACGGTCGCATCCTTTCCACACCAATTGGAACCGACCTCTACTGAACCTTCCGCGATTGCAATGCATGTCTCAGCAACCCCTACGCCAGAATCGATGATTTGGCTCAACAAAGCAGTGATGAATGAGGCGAATAGCGTAAACGCTGCAATTGCCTTAGGCAACCTTGGATCGCCTGTAAGGGCAAACCGCTTGCCTCCAATCAAATATGGAATTCGCCATGACTTTCCAGGGATGGGTAGTCTGAATGTTGCATTGCCAATGTTGGGAACTACAATCATAGCGATGATTCCCAGTACCAAGATCCACTCTGGCATCAATCCACTAGCCATATCAGGTCCTGAGAATAGATTGCCTAGGTTCATGGATTCACCTCCGCAGGATAAAGACGATTCTCAACCAACAAAGATGCCCAATCAGACATCATCTCAAACATTCCAAAGAAGTCCGGATAGATACCGTATACAACAGCCAATACGCCTAGAATTATCATTCCCGTATTCTCATGCCAAGTAATGTCACGCGGAGATTCCCCATGTAACGTGGACGGTAATTGTGCGATGGGGTGGTCATGGTCATCTCTTCCACCCTCAAAGATGGTTCTCTGCATACTCCACAGGTAATAGGCAGCAGTGACAATGAGGGTTACTGCTGGTAACAAGACCCACCAACCGAATGCCATGTAGAATGCGATGAGAACTGCAACTTCAGCTACGAATCCTGCCATCAGAGGCAATCCAAGGCTTCCCATCCATCCGACCATCATGTGGCCGCTCATCCATGGGCTATGCTTGGCCAATCCGCGCATAGAATCAATCTCCAATGTATGGTAGTGATGCTTGAATGAACCACAGACTGCGAAGAGTAGTGGGCTGATGATTCCATGAGCGAACATCATGAAAATGGCACCTGCGATTCCAAGAGGTTCCAATGTAGCGATACCGAGGAAAATCAATCCCATGTGGCTCACCGATGAATATGCTACCATTCGCTTCAAGTTGATCTGTCCTAAACAGACAACAGCACCGTAAACCAAACTGACCATACCCAGGATGATAAGCAGTGTTTGGAATTCAATTACTTGTTCAGGGAATAGAGTCACACCAAGCCGAAGGAAACCGTAGGCGCCCATCTTCAGCATCACACCCGCTAGCAGCATTGAACCGGCGGTTGGAGCTTGTACGTGGGCATCTGGTAGCCAAGTGTGTACTGGAACGCTGGGCAACTTCGTTGCGAACCCGATTAGCATCAACAAGAATACCACACTTCGCAAACCTTCGGAAGCGATGAAGTTCTCTTGGGTGTCCATGAGGACAAAGTCGAATGATTTCCCAGTAATGTTTCCAACCCAACTCGCATCATTGTTGAAATACATCACAAGAATACCTGCGAGCATGAAAACGCTTGCTGTAAAGGTGTAGATGAAGAACTTCTGAGCCGCATAGCGTCGGTCTTCACCACCCCACATTAGAATCAGGAAGAACATTGGAATCAGTGTCAATTCCCAAAACACGTAGAATACAAACAAATCGAGACTGACGAATACACCGATTAGAGCACCTTCCATCATCAAAATCAAACTGTGGAAATAAGCACCCTTCTTGGCATCCCATTCAACAATCATGGTGATTGGAATCAAAAGGGTCGTGAGCCAAACCATTGGGAACGAAAGCGCATCTACACCTACATGCCAAGAAACACCGATACTGCCGATGAGTGCACAACTTCCTGTTCCAATTTCACCGATTTGGCAGTTCTGATAGAGGTATTCACCCCAAGTTAAGCCAAACGTCTCTTCCAAACCAATCAATGTCGCTAGAATGAACATCAACAATGCGATGGTCAAATTCACCGAACGGATGGGCTTTTCCAAAGTGAGACGCATTTCTGCATTTGCCATCCAGTGAGCCATCATCAAAAGGAGGGCTCCCAAAATCGGGAGTAGAGTCATGACGGTCAGAGGATTGCCCAAAATTGTGATGATTTCAGATGCTTCCACTCAAATCACCCCCCAAAGAATTCCGACGAAAATTAGCATCCCAATTGCAGTCATCAGCAGATAATCGCTTGCGCGCCCTGTTGTGAATTGTCGCAACCAAGTGCTAATCCACTGCGAACCACGTTCTATTCCTTTGATGACACCGTCTACCCAATTCTTGTCAATCCATGCAGATATGTTCGCCAATGGTAGCAATGTCTTGGAGATCATCCACTCATAGGCATCATCAATGTACAATCGGTTGTGAAGGGCTGTGGCAAATCCGCCCTCTGCAAGTTCGCTGACATCGGTCTTACCGGCTTTGCCTGAGAGATTGACGAGCCATCCAACCATAGGGGTTGCAACCTCACCTTCTTTCAATTTGCCACCATGTAGTCGGGCTGCAATAAATGGTCCCAAACAAGACGACAGGAGGATGGCGGTCCAACCAACAACCTTCAGAGTGTTGTCTTCGGGGAGGAATGCGTGCTCCAGCTCGTACAGGATTGCATCGACAGGATGCTTTAGCAGATCGGTCATGAAATGGGCATCATCGGGCTTGGCCAACCACTTGACGAAATGGCCGCATGCGAGGATGAACCCACTGAATGCCGTAACGATTGAAAGTGTGATGAGTGGGGTCTTAATCCACTGTGTATCTTCATGCACGTGGTCTACAACTTCGGTCTTCGGTGCACCAGCGAATGTCATGAACCACATTCTCGACATGTAAAATCCGGTCATTCCAGCCGTTGCCAATACAAGCAAGGCAGGGAATAGAATCATCTCTCCACCCTTGAGGTAAACGTTCCATGCTTGTCCGACGATACCCTCTTTTGACCAGAATCCACCGATCAATGGGATACCGATGATAGACATTGAACCAAGCATCATGGCAGTACTTGTCACCGGCATCTTGCTGGCAAGGCCACCCATGTTTCGCATGTCTTGCGGATCAAAGTGGTGGTGGTCTCCTTCATCGCCATCTCCATGCGCGTGCTCGTGCGCGTGGTGCATCTCATGGATGACCGAGCCGGATGACATGAACAACATGGCCTTGGCCATGGCGTGGTTGAATAGATGGAACAGGGCGGCGCCAAAGGCGAGAATTGCGTACTTCTCATAACCCTCGTTGGCAAACCAACAGGCTGCCCCCAATCCGGTGAAGATGTAAGCCAATTGGCTCATTGTAGAATAAGCCAAAACGCGCTTGATGTCATTGGCAACAAACGCAATGAATGCTGCCATGAATGCAGTGATTCCACCGATCCAAGCGATGAGCATTGCAACATCTGACAAGGCGCCTTCAAAGCTGGCTTCACTGAAGATGGGGAACATTCGAGCGACGAGATACAGACCTGCATTAACCATGGTTGCAGCGTGAATGAGTGCGGATACTGGTGTTGGACCCTCCATAGCATCAGGCAGCCAAACGTGAAGGGGGAATTGGGCTGATTTACCAACACATCCGATGAACATCAAAATCAACGGCCATTGTAGGTCCGAACCTTGGATAGTTCCCCCTAAGGTTGGGTCACCAAAGATGACTGCGAACTCAAGACTGTGATACAAGTCGTATAGCATGAATAGACCAACCATGAGGAATACGTCACCTACACGCGTGGTCAAGAACGCCTTCTTTGCTGCGGCTGCTGCGCTCGGCTTTTCCCAATAGAAGCCGATGAGTAAGTATGAGCAAAGTCCCATGATTTCCCAGAAGATGAACAGCCAGAGGAAGCTGTCCGCGAGAACCATACCGAACATTCCCATGCTGAACAATACAAATTCAGCAAAGAAGCGGTGGTTGCGATCTTCGTTCTGGTGATCTGTTGTCATGTATCCGATGGCGAACCAACAGATGAGGAAACACAGGAAGGCTGCAACAAACAGAACGGTGAGTGATACACTGTCTATCCACAATCCAAAACTGAGGGTTGAGGTTACCCACTCTCCGTTGGCCCCTAGAACTTCAAAGTGAATCCAATCAAGGATGATTCCTTGGGCGCCAAAATCTGCGTGATGAACCAAGAACTCAACGATGAGCCAAACGGTCAAGGATAGTGTAATCATCAACCCTGCAAGAGCGACGATTCCGCCTTCCTTGAGTTGATCCTTCCACCAATCTTCTCCTTTGTTCATTTGACCAATGATGAGAATGGCAGGGAAAATCAATAGAGGTACTGCGACAATCAAGAATGCACTTTCTATGGCTTCAAAGCCCATGAACATTCGAATCCCGGGGAACGAAACCATCGCCAAAACCGGTAGGAGTAGGTTCCATTCTGCTTTGCTATGTCCCCCCATACATGTCCCCCCTAATGCTTGAGCAGCGTAACCTCATCCAATGAAATCGTTCCACGCTTGCTATATAGCGCCAAGAATATCGCCAAACCTACTGCCACTTCAGCTGCAGCAATTGCTATGGCAATGGATGTGTAAACCCAACCATCGATATCGCTGTAGTGCATTGCACCGGCAACAAAGTTCAGGTTGACTGCATTGAGCATGATTTCGATGCACATCAGAACAATGATGGCATTCTTGCGAGTGAATACCCCAATCAATCCGATACAGAACAGGAATGCACCCAATCCAGCAACCCAGGTCGGTTCAATCATTCTTCTTCACCTCCGTGAAGTTCCCACATCAAGTTGATTTCGCGCTCATCACGAACCAAGTATGCTGCACCCGCCATGGCCATGGTCAATAGAGCGCCGAGTACAACCAATGTGAATGCCCAGTCATCGAGAACTGCGATTGAAAAGTCAAGTGTCGTCAATTCACCTGTGGATCCTGTACCCCAATTGGCAGAATCCATGAGAACTGCTAGCAACAGACCGAGCATCCCAATGATGCCCAATCGAGCGAATGTACTCATCAGCCTCATTCGAAATCCTCCTCCATTATCTGTCGACGTGAAAGCATCACACCGAATGCAAAGACGAGCATAACGCTACCAAGATAAACCAAAATTTGGATCGCAGCCAACATCTCAGCGTTGGCCATTAGGAATACTCCTGCGACTGCAAAGAAACACATGATGAGGGCAAGCATGGAGTGCGCGACCCGCTTTGAGTAAACTGTACCAAGGGCTCCACCAATTGCAATAATTGAAAGGATTCCAAATGATATTCCTTCGACCGAGCCGAAAATATCCCCAATTGGATCCATGATGAAGCCTGGCAGTTCCACGTTCATGCCTCCGAGCCCGCAGCCTTCGCGGCTGCTTTTTCTGCCTTCTTTCGAGCTTGATTGGCACGCTTGGCCAGTTCTCGATCTACTGCTTCTGCGTGTTGAACAGGTAGTACTCGTGTTCTGTCCGCATCGAACCAAAGGTCTTCACGTGTAAATCCAGACATGCCATCATACTCATTGGTCATGAAGAATGAGTTGAATGGACATGATTCCATGCAAAGGCCACAGAACATACACCGACCGATGTCGATTCTTCCTGAGACAATGTCTACCTCTGCGCCTACCAATTCTCCAGAAGATACGTCTTCTGTAGTTCCCGATGCATTCCATCGAACACTCACTGTGTCTCCTGAAAGGTTGATGACTTCACCAAATTCGTATTCTTCAGGTGGAGCCTCGTGCGAGATAGAAAGTTCGAAATTTTCAGCGGCTTCCTTGCTGCCTTCAATTCTTCGAGCGGCGAGACCACCCACTTCAAGTTCGACTCCGAATCCATGGTTTTCATCACCTTCTTCCGCCAAATCAAGAACGTTGACCCGAGTTTCAGTTTCCATGTGAAGACAGTCATTAGGACAAATGCGTACACAGGCCTTGCAAGCGGTACAAGTTTCCCAGATGACACCAATTCGACCGTTGTAGTTACCTGGGACGAATAGCCAAGGTTCCATCTCTTCCAGTCTCTCGTATGGATACATCACGGTAACTGGGCGCTCGAAATGCGGGAATAGTTCAGTCGTTTCCCGATCCGGAGCATAGGTTTGCTCACTCAATGATGCGTAGCGGGCTCGATCAAATTCATCCATACTCGCCAATTTTTCTTCATCCCAAAGTTTGGTTTCTTGACCGTGGTAGGCCTTGCTGGTCCCATGGGCTTGAAGGAATTTCGAGCGACCGATAATCGGTAGAGTTCGAAGTGCTGCTTTCAGTGTAATCCACATTGGTCGGACTACCAAATTCCGGAAATTCGGAGTTGCATGCTTGTGGTATGCCATTGTTATCACTCCCTGTGTTGGCCTGGACCGGCCACGTCTACGGTTTGCACACTGAACGGCCGTATTTGGGCCTCCAGTGCTTCTGGATCTTCATCGATTGAAAGTAGGATAAACAGCGCGAGGCTGATCGAAGTAATCAGAATTGGAATCAGGATTGGCCACTCTCCATTGATACCATCATACACCCATAGGCGTAGAATTGCTGCAATGGCGAGGTTGACTAGGCTTAGCGGTAGCAACCAGCGCCATCCAAATTCCAAAATTTGGTCTGTACGTACTCGGTGTAGAGCCGCACGGAACCATACGAAGAAGATGAACATAAACCAAGATTTCAGCAATACCCAAGCGATGTGTGGGACATAACTGATGTATGGAATTGTGTCTTCAAATGGCGCTTCCCATCCACCAAGGAAGAAGTGTGCAAAGAGAAGGCAAGCGGCGTAGGTTCGCAAATACTCAGCTGCGAACATCAAACCCCAGCGCATTCCGCCGTACTCTGTCCACCATCCTTCGACCAATTCAGCCTCAGCCTCGGGCATATCGAACGGTATGCGTTCAACCTCGGCAACCATGACGACAATGAACAACACTGCTCCTAGAGGCATTAGGAATACATTCCATACGCCACTGTCTGCTTGGAACTCAATCACTTCAATCAAATTGAATGAGCCTGAAATTACAACCACACTGAGAACGGTGACCAAGAGGGGGATTTCGTAGGCCGTAAGTTGGGCTGCGGAGCGAATTCCTCCAAGCAGTGTGTACTTGTTGTTTGAAGACCAACCAGCAAAGAATACACCCAGTGGTGCAACACTGAACACGGCCATCAAGAACAAAATCGACATCTCAGCATTATTCGAATAATAGTGAGGACCCAATGGGATGAATGTAAAGCACATCACAGTGGTTGCAATGATGAGGAATGGAGCGATTTCAAACACATACCGATCTGCCTTTTCTGGAACCATGTGCTCCTTGGTCAGGAATTTCATTCCATCAGCGACGTTTTGGAAGAAACCCGGAAGCAACCACCAAACGCCGTGCCATGAACGATTGTTCACACGAGATACGACTTCTAATTCGTGGTCGTTTCCTGCCAAATCATTCAGTGCTCGATTGAGCATACCAACTGGAGCACCTGTTCCAAACGGTAACTGATTCCACCATTCCCCTGCTGTGACGCCATTCTCACCGATCCAAAGGCTACGAAGTGATGTTCTCGCACCGCGTCGATCCATGAAGCGTCCGAGGAGTTTTCGCTCCATCCAAAGAAGTACAGGTAGCGTACCCATAATCCCACTGAAGGCAAGAACTGCCATGAGGAATTCAGTCAAGAATACTGAGGTGCTATCGGTGTATTCCCAGTGACGGGACATGCCTACGGTATTCTCTGCGATGAAGTCCGTAGCGGCGTGAACCCAACCGCGAATATCGAGAACATCTTCTGTCGCCATTGAATCACCTGTCTGTCTCACCGATACATGGGTCAAATGAGCCCATGATGGCTGGAATATCTGCAATCTTGTACCCAATCATACACTTGCTAGCATATGGAATTGTGATGAACATCGGGCTGCGAATGGACATACGGTATGGGTGCTTACCACGTTCTGCACCGCCACCGGCAAGATAGAACATTGACTCACCACGGCTATCCTCAAAGTGATGGAATCCTGTTTGTCCTTCTGCTGCTCTCGCGGGAGCTTTACCCCAGATGTTCTCAGCGAAGATTTTGTCATCTTCCTTAGAATAGTGTGTATCTGCGCCACCAGGGAAGTGGTCAAATGCATCGAGAATCATCAAAGCGCTCTGCCGCATTTCTTCCACACGGACACGGTATCGATCATAGCAATCACTGCCTTTGATTGATGATCTTTCTACGGCGGGTTCCCAATCCAATTCGTCGTAAACTGAGTACGGATGCGCCCATCGAACGTCGTAGTTGTGTCCCGCTGCGCGAACGTTGGGTCCACTGACTCCGTGGTTGATCATCTCCTCTGCCTTAGCGTATCCAACACCTTGTGTGCGAACGAGAAAAATTGTGCTCTCATCAAGAATTGCTTCGTATTCCTGAATACGCTCAAGGAATAGTTTGAGTTTGGCTTTGCAACGAAGTGCGAATCCGATTGGCAAGTCACGCTTGACACCACCAACCCTTGGGAAATTGTAATGCATTCGAGAGCCTCCCAATTCCTGAAGTAAATCCATCATCATCTCTCTTTCACGTAAACACCAGACCATACCAGTGAGGTTTCCAACGTCCGGACAGTAAGCCCCCAACCACATTAGGTGACTTGCAATACGCTGCAATTCGACTGCTACCATTCGAATGTATTCTGCACGCTCAGGAACTTCGACCTCAAGCAAATCTTCAGCAGCGTAGATGTAAGCATGTGACCAAGTGTTTGCACTCGCGTAGCACAATCGGTCACAGTAAGTCGTAATCTGCGTGAAATCTCGAGCCTCGCAAATTTTCTCTACACCCCTGTGAATGTATCCCAAATCTGGTTCAGTATCGACAACTGTTTCACCATCGACCTTGACCTTGAGAGTCCAAAGGCCGTGAGTCATGGGGTGTTGAGGTCCCATTGAAATCCACATTTCTGCCATTACTTCACCCTCCCTGAATCCTCGGGCTTGCGGCCGAATCCTTGCGCGTCATCATACATTTCATTGAAATCGTGATAGCGCAACTTGTGTTGTTTTTGCAATGGATGATATCCAGTAGGAGAATCATGAGGGAGGAGAACGCGACGCATCCCATCGTGTCCATCAAAATCGATGCCGACCAAATCCCAAGTTTCCTTCTCATTCCAATCTGCGCCAACCCAAATGTCGGCAACACTCGGAACAGAGGGTGTTCGGGTATCTGGAAGTGTCATTGAAATTTCAAATTCCAATGGAGTCTCCTTGACTGATAGGGAAGCAATGTCAACTTTAGTTTCATGAACTCGCTTGTCAATAATCCTTGGATTGTATACTCCTGTGCGCATGAGGTGGACGACGACCTGCCAAGTAGCCTCTGCATTTTCTGGCCAATGAATTCCAGTAATCATGGAACAATAATCTACACCCTTTGATTTCTTGAGCCATTTCGCTAGGTTTCTCCATTCATCGGCCACAACTTCGATGTAGACATAGGCGTTCTTTCGGCGACCCCCTGTATGATGGCGGATTTCTACCTGAACGGAATCTCCGAAGTCGGTGATGTCGGTCAAGATGTCTTCAGCAGCAGCATGGGCTTGCTCTGCACTGACTTCCTTTGCCATTTCAATCCCTCAATCATCCGCGACGATAATCGGTGCGCCACGGGCTTCAGTCTCCTCACTCGGTACGGCACCGATGCGGATAATTTTCTCACGCAACTTGCCGAAGCCGTCGATTAACGCCTCGGGTCGTGGTGGACAACCTGGAATATACACATCGACTGGAATTACTGTGTCGACGCCCTCCAAGATGTTGTAGGACTGGAAGTAAGGGCCGCCCGAAATAGCGCATTCACCCATGGCGATACACCACTTGGGTTCGGGCATCTGTTCCCATAGACGGACGATTGGGTCTGCGAATTTCTTTGAAATTGGTCCGTTGACGAGAAGAACATCACACTGGCGAGGACTGCTTCGGAAAACGACTCCAAAACTTTCTGCATCGAATCTTGGGGCACCGGCAGCGGCCATCTCTAGCGCGCAGCACTTGATACCAAGATGCAAGGGGAACAGGGATTTCCGCTGAGCCCAATTGAAAAATCGGCCTCCCAATACGCCGATGAAATCCTTCATCCGGCTGGCTTCAAGTGCCTTGTCATTGAGGTCTCCAATCATATCGAGAAGACCTCGGCTGCTAAATGCGGTGTAATTCTGTCCTTCGTCCATAATCTCACCTCAGATGTAAATTCTACCTCGCTTTCTGAAAACGTACCATACGCCCAGCCCCATCAATCCAAGGAAGACCATGAGGGTCACCAATGAGCCGGTCGCAGCTTCAATTCCACCCGCTGCACCCGGTGCAGAGGTGTGATCTGCATTCATAGCCACAACGCCTCCGAATGCCAAGAACATGAACGCGATATCGAATACAAGGAAAATAATCGCGTACCAATAATACTGGAAGTGGAAATCAATCATTGCATCTCCTACGGGATCAGCACCGCACTCATAAGTGCTCAAACGACGAACATAGAGTGATTGATCAGTCTCGTACCCCTTGAGCAAAAAACTGCGCAATTTTGTCGGATCATTCGGATCGGGCATCGGTCTGAAAAACCGATTAAGGATGAATGCACTAAGTGGAAAAAGGATGCCTACAAGGGTCATCAAACCTAGTGAAAGATAGTCTGCAGATACCGAGGACATTTCGAAGCCTCAAGAGAACCCGTAGGGTTCCTTGAGTGCCTCGACTCAAAGAGGCATCATAAGCATATCCGGCAAGCAATCGGCTGGAATCAAAACTAAACCATCTCGCTACGACGTCGATTGAGCATGATTGTGACGAGAATTACAAGTGAAAGTATACCGAAAACAGACCAAAGCATGTAATTTACCCACTCTGGAGTTTCAGCATGTTTAGCCTTCACCGACATGTCGACTGGTTGAGAGCAAACTTCGCAACTTTCAGGGGTTACAATGAGAGTAAATTCGAATTCATCTTCTACGGGCAAATCGACTGGAGGCTTGACCCGAACTCGGATGGTTTCAGTTTCGCCTGGATAGAGTAAAAGATCGGTTTGTTCGATGTCAACGGTCCATCCACGCAATCCCTCTGTTGAGGAGATTTGAATTTCCTCCTCTATGTTCCCACTGTTCGTAATTTGGACCAAGAAATCAGAGAATTCTGGGTGGGTTGTATTCTGATCTGGGCCACCTTCAACGACTACATCCAATTTATGCACGGTTTCGATGGTGATGATTACATCTACACAAGATGGTGAAGCCGTATTGCGCATCGAAGCAGCACAGACCTTCACAACCCCTGCTTCTCCGTTGAGATTTTGGTCAGCGCCCATGACACTGAAGGTGAGGTTCGCGTGGTAAGTCACTGGCAGCCCCTCTACTTCTGTTGGCACCGGGTAAGGTGTATTGCCAATGCCTACATCCATTCCATTGATTCTCAATGACGTCGAAATGGTCGAATCCATTCCTGATACCGTAAAGAGTGTGGACTCGATGTATGGCGATGTGCCGATGTCGCTCACAATCATCGGAACTGTAGCTTCTCCACCCGGTGGCAACGTTACGGTCAACGAGTCTGGGGCACCCTGAGGGTCGGCCAGAAGTAATTGCATCATGTAGTCGTAGTTTGAGACGCGTGCTGTGACTGTCTTGGTGAATTCAGTCGTCGGTGAAGACACGATGTAGGCCTTGATTTCTACTTGCAAATAATCGCCTTCGTCTTCACTCTGAATATGTACGCGAAGGTAGACTTGTTGGGAAGCCCCTGCTTCCAAGGAAATCTGTGTGATTTCATTCTCCTCTTCATCAACGTATACCGATTGCCATGCGGGGTTTGAGCATCCATTTCGACCTGGGTCGCAGGCTTCCAATCTGAACGAATCCTGGACGTTTCCTTTGTTGGTAATAATCAGTGGGAAGTCAATTTTTTGATCACTTCTACCTGTTTGATCATACGACAGAACTGTCCCATTGATTTCGTGTCTTTCAGCCACAGAGACTTCTAGTGTATCTGTAACTTCGATTGAGGAATCCCCTGCACTGGATACTGTGAAAGTGATGGTCACTGCATCATCGGCAAGCGCATCGATTGGGACGAATACTTCGACACTAATCGATTCTTGTCGGTCATCCTGATCCGCATGCTTTCCGTCCAAAGGCACTGAGGTAGAACTCATGCTGACAGACCAACCGCTAGGGACCGGGCTATGTGCAACTGCAAATGTATCTCCTCCATTACCTTGGTTGGAAATGGTCAACTCGGTAGAATCCGCAGTACCGGGTTCAACGTTGTTCAGGTAATTTGTTTTCAGTTGGGCACCGACTCCATAGGACTGGCCAACGGTAACGGTTAGGGTTGCAAAGCATCGCACACTGTTACCATCCAGTGCCCGAATCTCGATTGTTTCAGTTTCGCCAGCAGGAATGCTATCATCTGGTGTTACGTCGAAAGAAATGGCCGCTTGGCCGTTGCCATTGTCATATGGCAAACTTCGCTGACTGACTTCAGGAGTCACCCAATTTGCTTTCGCTCCTGACTTCCCAAAGCCGAC
>DAVT01000005.1 GCA_002505685.1 Euryarchaeota archaeon UBA501
TGCTGGCTCCGGACCAAAACAAAGGCTGGGGTGAACTGAGATCTGCCTATGACGAATGCCGCCGAAGAATCGAGGAAAGCGATGCGGATATTATCATCGTTTATTCAACGACTTGGCCGAGCATTGTCGGACACCAATTCCAAGTTCAACCTGAACCGGAATGGGTTCACGTCGATGATGACTTTCACTTCCTAGGGTCGATGCCGTACAAATTCAAGATGGATGTGGAGTTTGGTGAAGCCTACAGAGACGCGGCTGAAGCACGCGGATTACATGCTCGAACCGTTGCATACCATGGATTCCCTATCGATACCGGCTCGGTGGTAGCCCTCAGCCTATTGAATCCAGACAATCGAATCCCAGCATGTATTGTTTCAAGCAACATGTATGGGAATCGTTCAGAAACAATTGTTCTGGGTAAAGCGGCGCGAGATGCACTAAAAGCACAGGGAAAGAAGGCCGTGATTGTCGCAGTATCCAGTCTTTCCAATCGAATGTTTACCAAGCATGTTGAACCCGAAGATGATCGCATCCATTCGGCCAAAGATGAGGAATGGAATCAGAAGATTTTGGAATTCTTCTCAGATGGTCGACTGGAAGACCTTAGTCAACTTAGCCGCGACATTCATGGGCAGATTCGTGTGCAAAAAGTCGTCGCATACAAACCAGCATGGTGGATGGCTGCTACCATGGGACAACACAACAACTACGATGGAGAGGTGCTTGCCTATGCGGCGTTGCACGGTAGCGGTGGTGCTGTGATTCAATTGACTCCTGCAAAGGGTTCCATAGGTGACAAAGAGTTTGACGAAGATGATGTCGAATACTATCGAGGAGACCGAAACGTGCTTGAATCTGGCGCTGGCGACATGGATGCCCCAGGGGGCGTGGACGGCCCTTTAGTGGGGGCCGAAAGGCCAGATGATGAGGGCTGGAACCCAGTTGAAGTCATTGACGAGTTGTACGATGAATTTGGCAACGTTGTCATTTCCAAGGCTGGAGGTGTACTAGGAGCAGCGGCAGGTGCGGCGATTGCTGGATCCGTTGGAGGATTTGCTGGTGACATTGTTGCGAAGAAAGCCGTAAGCAAATGGATGAACAAAGATGGTCCAATTGTTGCTGAAGACGCACCGGGAGCAGTAGGCGCCTATCCACATGCGAGGCGAATGGGTGATTTGTTATTCATCTCCGGTGTAGGGCCACGCGACCCTGAGGACAATTCAATTCCAGGAGGACCGATTGAAGATGAAGAGGGGAATCCACTGGAATATGATATCAAAGCGCAAACAGAAGCCTGTATCGAAAACATTCGAATCATTCTAGAAGCCTGCGAGGCTGACTTGAGCGATGTCATTGATGTAACCACATTCTTAGTCGACATGAAGCGTGATTTCAAAGGATACAACGAGGTTTACGCTGATCACTTTGAAGAAATTCAAGCCACACGGACAACACTCGCAATCCAAGCACTTCCAACGCCTATTGCGGTGGAAATGAAAGTCATTGCAAAGGCGCCTTAAGAAGATGATTAAGATACGTAGTATCTTATGCTAAATGGGTTCCGAACTACCATGGAAAAACCATCCAGCCTCGTAGATTTTGTCTACAGACCTATTGAGGTATTGAGTGATACGTTGGAGAGAAAGCTCGGTTTAGCCTCAGTTGTCATCATTTCTCTATCTGCAATGCTCGGTTCGGGATTTTTCGTATTGCCGGCTTTGGTAATGCTTGACATGGGGGGGGGTACTGTTCCCTTAGCAGGAATCTGGTTGGCCTATTTGTTAGCAGCGATTGCGATTCTTCCAGCTGCGGTTTCAAAGGGGGAATTATCTACTGCAATGCCTTCTTCCGGCGGTTCTTACGTGTACATCGAACGAACATTTGGCCCATTTGTTGGAACAGTGGCTGGACTCGGTCTTTGGGGAGCATCCATGCTCAAATCTGCATTCGCGCTAATCGGATTCAAAGCCTACCTTTGGGTACTTGAGGAATTGCTGAATATCACAATCAACATCGAGATAGCGGCCTTGATTCTACTTGCAATGATTGTTGGCATCAACATTCTTGGGATCTCTAGAATCAAAAAGGTGCAAACACCAATCATGCTAGTTTTGATTTTGTTTATGTTTTTCCTGAGTGGATGGGCAATGCTGACCATGGAATTGGATTGGGGCAGGGCATTTGGCACAGAGGCGTTCGGAGGCTCTTGGGATGAAGTTTGGAAAGATGTAGCCCATTCGACTGCCTTTGTGTTCGTCGCCTATGCTGGTGTGACTAAAATTGCAGCAGTAGGTGGTGAAATCAAAAATCCCAGCCGGAACATTCCCTACGGCATCCTTCTATCATTGCTAATTTCTTGCATATTGTATGTATTCATCACCATTGTGATGGTTGCAGCCGTATCACCTGAGGAATACATGATGGATGGGCACGCACGCGAAGACCCCATCTATGTCTTTGCGTATGCAGTTGGAGGGTATACAGTAGGCGTAATCTCTGCAGTATTCGCAGTGACCGTCGTCACCGCAATGGCGTTAGCTGGCATCATGGCAACCTCACGATTTCCATTTGCAATGGCTCGCGACAATTTATTGCCAGAACCTTTGGAAAATGTGCATCCGAAATACCAAACACCCCACTTAGCAATTATTGGAACAGGGATCGCCATGGCATTATCGATAACACTTCTTCCCGTTCACGATATCGCCAAACTAGCATCTGGCTTCAAAATCATGATTTTCATCGTCATCAATTGCAGTGTCATTGTTCTGAGGCGCGCTTCACCGGCACACTCATGGTACCAACCAGAATGGAAATCGCCACTATATCCATTTATCCAACTCTTTGGAATCATCAGTGGAATTTTTCTCCTTTACGTCATGGGAATCATGGCGGTCATCGGCGGCTTAGCGTGTTGTGTTTTGGGTATAGTCACCTACTATTCATATGGGAAATCAAGAGCACACCCCATGTTGACACCTTGGCGAACTGTGCGCACTGAATTCACCAATGCAAGTAAGGCTGAGAGAGAGAAGAGGTGGTTGGTATTCCATACCATGGCAGGTTGGGCAAACCCGCAGCACCTGACCGAAGGTGAATTTGCACACGCGATGGGAATCATCGCTCCACAATTCAGCCGATTCCATATCCGAAACTTGTTCCATGAAATCGATGCAAATGGCGATGGGGTCATCGATGTGGATGAGTTCCTACTGGGCATAGATGAAGCCCTTACAGAGGCCGAATAGTCCTGTTTTTCTCTCCGTACCCTTGAAGGGTGATGCGTAACTCGCAATTTTTGGTGGAGACCATGTCAATTGCAGGTAAGGCGATGAAAATCACTACCAATACTCTGCAGGAGATGAAACGCGCAGGTGAAAAAATCACCATGCTTACCGCCTACGATTATTCGATGGCACGCATCATTGATGGTGCTGGAGTAGACGTTATTTTGGTCGGAGATTCAGCCTCAAATGTAATGGCTGGAAACGATACAACTGTCCCAATCACCCTTGACCAAATGATATACCATGCCCAGTGCGTTGCCAATGGAGTCAATCGTGCCCTGATTGTTTGTGACATGCCCTTTGGCAGTTACCAAGGTGACTCAAAGCAGGCCTTGAACAGTGCCATTCGTATCATGAAAGAATCAGGTTCGCATGCGGTCAAACTTGAGGGCGGTGCAGAAATTGTGGAATCAATAGAACGAATCCTCACTGCCGGCATCCCCGTCATGGGGCACCTTGGCCTAACCCCTCAATCCATCTACAAATTTGGAACGTACTCAGTACGCGCGCGCGAGGAAGAAGAAGCTGTAAAACTCATTGAAGACGCAAAGTTACTCGAAAAGGCCGGGTGCTTTTCCATCGTTCTTGAGAAAATACCTGCTGAGCTCGCCGCGAAGGTGACCGCTGCAGTGAATATCCCAACGATTGGGATCGGTGCGGGTTCCGAGGTCGATGGGCAAGTCTTGGTCATTCACGATTTGATTGGATTGACACATGAGTTCAATCCGAGATTCCTTCGAAGATATCTCAATCTCTACGAGACGATGACTGATGCTGTCAAGGAATACATTGAGGATGTGCGAACTCAAGATTTCCCAAACGCTGACGAGCGTTATTCTTGAGACCATCCACTAGTCTCATTGTGGTGCCAAAGAGTGGGCTTTCCTTCGCGATCGAAATACCACCCGTCTTGGCCAGCATCTGTTCCGGGCAATGGTCTCAAACTGTGTCCTTCAGTATTCCTAGGTCCTTCGCCCCGGCGAATTTCATGTTGCTGCTGCGAGTACTCTTGAGCCTGAGCGACTAAGGTCGTTTCATCATCACCCCAACCTTGTGACATCTCACCCCATTCATCATCTGATTGAGTCGGGAGTTCCGGTTCAAGTTGAACCTCTGGTTGGGGTGCTGCCCAATCCTCTTCGTCCATTTCAACAGGGGGTGGAGTAGGTTGGGCCACGACAGGTTCAGATTGAATTGGAGGTAAAGGATTCGGGGTTGCAATAAAATTCGGTTGAATTGTCACGGCTGGCACCTGTTGAGGCGTTGGCGGAAGCGCCGCAGCAGGTAATGGGGGCGGCATCCCCCCAATTGCCGATACAGGAATAGGAGGCGCGGGCAGTGTTTCGACCGGTGCGACTTCTTCTTCCTCCTCAGATTCTTCACTGATTCTCAGGTCAAGATGCCGGAACACCATGACGAGTATGGCCGAAATTACGAGGACAATGATGAAACTGAATGCAATAATCACTTGTGTGTTATTCCCCCAACCGAACCATGTAGGTTGAACCGAAATGAAATCTGTACCCTCGGCAGATGTACCCACCGAAGATTGGATGCGAGCATGGACTGCCAATTCTCCAGATTGCTTGAGTTTCAACGCCCAACCATTTGTATCACACTCTGCTTCCCCCGCATCCGTTGTGATTGTTGCAGAGCATTGATGGATAGAAACAGGGTTCCCTGACATGTCAAATCCTGCAACATCAAACCGGACTGTTGTCCCTTGATCCGCTTCTTTGGGCAGATTTACCTCCAAATAATCTAGAGGCCCCTGCAAAACGTGAACAAGTAGTGTTCCTTGTGCCTGATCTAGGAACACTGTGATACTAACATCACCAATCCCACTAGATGTGTATGTATAGTGGCCGGTGCCACCAACGCTAGCGTTCTCGATGACCCCATATTCATTGAGCACAAACCAATCAGATATTGGGGCATCAACCGGATTTCGATTGCCACTACTATCGACCCCGTAGAGAATCAAATCCAAAGATGAACCTGTCACGATATTCAGGGCACCTGGGGCGACATTTAGGACTTCTATTTCGAGTTCAACTGGCACTCCAGCAAGAACCTCTACATCAATCGCCTGCACACGACCTGCAGCTGTCACCTGAATGGTATGCTGACCCACCAAATCAGGAACAAAGGTCATTCCATCTCCTTCAGCAACGATGGCATCTGAACTAGGTCCTGCTGAAACAGACCAATTCCATGAATCAACATTCACCGGGTTTCCTGCTGCATCGAATCCATTTGCTTCAAGCAGATAAAATTCGCCGATATGCATAGTTTTGGATAGGTTATCCAAACTAATCTGTGCCAATCGGCCCGCACTTACAGTTAGTGTCAGTGAATCACTCAATCCCGCTATATCTTCGATTTCGACGGTCCAATCTCCGGTTGAATCTGCATCGAAATCTACACATTCGCCGGCAAATGAAGAGAGAGCGTCGTTTGCAGAACCTCCTTGTGTTGACCAAGTTGTATTTGCCAACCAAGTATTGCCCCGTTGATCGTGATGATGGGCGCATAGTTCAACGATATCATCTGAAGAAATGTGGGCGGATTCATGAATGATTGAAACGCCTACTGCAACTCCCCGTGAAACGTTGAACGAAACGGAATCTTGCCATTCATCCCAATTGACTTCGACGGCCATTTCCCCTACAGGGCCGGGAGTAATGATTGGGGGCGTGCCGTCATTGGGTAGTGAGATGTCCATGCCATCTGGCAATGTCCAATTCGCATAGGGGATATTTGGGACCCAAGCGTTTCCAAATTGATCCCGTAATTGGGGTGTGATTTCAAACGTATCATCAGCCGAATAGTTTTCTTGTGGCACAGATAATTCAAACAAAATCGGTGCACCCGGTAGAACGTTTACATTCAGAGTTTCTTGAACATCACCGTTGCAGGCTACAATCGATTGGGGCCCTACCGTTTGGGGAGACCAACGGGCTTGCCCACCTCCTAGATTCTGAATTGAACCCGAGGTTGAGGACCAAGCAATCGGTACATTGAGTTCGGTACCTGCGGAGTTATACGCTACTGCAGTGATGTTTAGTGATTGATCGGCAGGCATCGAAAGAGGACCGCTTGGACTGATGGTGATGTCGTTGACCGATGGATCGCCGGCTGCTGAGCATGAGCGAGCAGAAGTTGCTGAAGAGATTGGTGCGATACTGCCCAAAAGCAATGTCAACATCAGTAGTAAGGAGATATTTTTCATTTCACCCGACTCCATTGCCCTGCTTCATCTATCTGCCAATACTGTTGTTCTCCCTGCGCAGTTTGATACCACCCTGTTTGTCCTTGAA
>DAVT01000081.1 GCA_002505685.1 Euryarchaeota archaeon UBA501
CCAACCAATGAGTTTGGTTTGGCCAATCTCGAAGTCTTCTTGTCAGCTCTTATCGGGTCAGGATTGGTGACCATCATCGGCTCAGAAATCATGGCTAAGACACAAGAATCCTAGCCAAATTCTCAGGAACAACATGGCGAAGGAATCAAGAATGTAGTTGACCACCCTACGGGTGGTAACATGACAATTGGGAACCCAGCGGATACTTTGACCTATGTTCGGGCATTGGGCCTAATTGTAGGTGGATATGGTGCTTATCAGCGAGATAAACGCCGAGAAACTGACATTGCTGTCAAGGAAGAAATTCTTCGTTGTGCTGACCGTGTTCGCAATCACGTTGAGAATGTTCACGATGATGCATATCGCGATGGGAACGTTAGACTGGCCAAGGCCTGCCAATCCACGATCGAGGAAATTGATGCTCTGCGAAATGATGTCAATCTAGGAGAAACTGGTGGTGAACATCCATTTTTCAGTAAGCAGGCTACTGCTTCAAAGAAAGTTTTGGGTAAACTCATCAAGCATGACCACGACACATTGGCCATGCTGGTCAAGGCCGTAAATCGCAGCAATGATTTGGAAAAAGCAGCAGCCGAAGAAGGCGACGTCATGAGGGCCGTGCGAGAAACCCGACAATTGGTAAGCAGTGTTAGAGGACACTTTAGTGAACGCAGAGCCGTTCTCAAGAAAATACAGTAGGTGATGAAAAATGGCAACACACAGATGGAGAGACAACCCTGAAGTCATTGCAAAAATGATTGATTCAGGCTCAATTCAATCATGGTCAGCAAAAAATATCGTTCTCAAGCCAAATGAAACATGTGCCATCATGGCGGATGGAAAAATCCAGGATATTCTTTCAGAGACCGTGCTGAAAAATTACGTTGGAGGCTTCACCCGTTGGTTGGGTAGCAAAATGGGAGTGGGGTCAAGAGATCACAAACTGATTTTTGCCATGACCGGACCTTTCGACCTCCTAATCAAAATGGAGGGAGCCACCGCTGATGGTGCTAAGGTCAACGGTATGCTCAATATGCGCTTGCAGATTCAGAGAGATAATGTGCCAAAACTAGTGAATATCTTCGCCAATAGTGGACGAGAATTGACGCGTGGTTTCTTCGCCAATATGTATGGAACTGAAATCATGAGTCGTGTTGTCATTCCACTTCTAGCAAAGCAGGCTGACATCAATGCGGTACGATCCGCAGATTTTGCTGACATGGTTGAAATGGCTACTCGCGCTGAAATGAGAGGCTCCTTCGACCAATATGGAATTACCATGCTTCGCGCCTTCGCAGTTGTGAATGAAACTGACCTTGAGAAATTGCAATCCTTCCGTCAACAAACGGAAGTGTTGACTGCACGGGCGGACCTCATCAATGAAACGTCGCTTGCAGCACTTGATCGACAACAGAGTTTGACACTTGCACGTATTGAGGCTGAAGCGGAAGTGGCCAAGGCCAAGGCTCGGGGGCAGGTTGAAGCCGCTCTAGAAAGTCAATTGTTGGATCTTCGGAAGCAAGAAGCGGAATGGGCGGCTGAACGCGATGATATGGCTGCACGACAAGATATCAAATTGGATGGGAAACAACGCAAAATGGATATCGCCATGAGTGCATTTGAGCAAGTCCAAGCCAACAAACGCGCTCGGATGGCACAAGAGGCAGAGGCGAATCTCACTAGGCAGCAGCAAACCGATGACATTCAACGTGAAATGATGAAAATGGCCGCGGAAAGTGGAGCATTGACTCCAGAAGTAATGCAAACATTCCTTGAACAACAATCGGCGCAAAAGGGACACGACAATCCTTCACCATCGAGTCCTGAACAGGCACCAAGTTCATCGTGTGCATCCTGTGGTGGCTCAATACAGATGGGATGGCAAGCATGTCCACACTGTGGTAATGCTCTGTAGGTGATTTCGTGGCTTCCGGTAGCAATCGTATAACGTTCGGTTGGGTATTGGCAGTAATGTTTTGGTTTTTTTCAATAATCTTGTTTTCATACCCTTCTGGAAGCATGTATTCTGAAACAGGATTCGATCAGGATTTCGATGGGGTCGACGACGGTTGTGATTCAGACCCTGATGACCGTTTTGAATCAGAGAATCGATGCGATAACTATGATGATGACGTAGAAGCAGGAGCGTGCTGCTGCTTACTTGGCTTCCTCTCTCTAGGAATCGTTCAATCAGGTCGAGATGCAAAAAAGAAAGCCCAAACTCAACTCATTTACATCCCACAGGTTCAGCAACCGGCTCAACAAGTGGTTCATCATCACACCACGCACACTTATGTCCCGCAACCTGCACCTACTCCCGTTCAGCAAGTCACCCCTGCTCCCACCGCGACTGCGTCGACAAAATCTCAGGCTGAATGGGCGATGGATGCTCGAAATTTAGAGATGGCAAGGGATTGGGAAGGTGCTGCAAAGGCCTACCAAAAGGCTGGATTGTATCAAGAAGCAGGGCGAGTGCGAGAAATGCACATCGAAAAGAAGGATCCTCAAGTCAAGATTGACATCGGCCAATTGGGTGATATTGTTCAAGACAGTGTTGTCATGAAGGATGGACAGGGACAAGACGATGAGTACCGTGTCTGATTAATCTTCAAACCTCAGTAAATCAAGAGGGACGGCAATCGGTGGCATGTGGTCACTGAAGCGATGACGGCTGGTCTTAGGTGGAAACACTTTGTTTGACAATGCCATATCTATGACTTCTTGTTTGGTCAGTGATTGTAAACCACTCCCTGGCCAAATATCCAATTCAATCCCATCATCTTCAAGGTAATCGACTTTGATTACGGGCAATCGAGACAAACCAATTCTAAGACCCACCTGATAGCGATGATGCCCATCTAGAATTGTACCTGTAATTCTGTCTACAAGCAAGGGTTTGGTATAGGCACTCCAACGAAGTGTCATCTCGTGCAATGTGTCGACGTTTCGAGGTTTGACCTCTTCATGAGGTTTTAGCCACATGATTGGGGCCAACTCGACGTCCATGCCAACCCCAAGGAATCCCCATTCAAATCCCTTCGCACGTCGATAGCATCATGGCTGAGGGGGTTTGCAACGTGTCAATGGCCGAGGGTGTGTGGTTAGAGGGAACCTTGGCTGATTGCCTAGGTGAGCCATTAACTGACGCCCAGTTATTGTGGAAAAACGAGTTGCCAGATGCCCTTCGAGAAGTGTGCAACCGGATTGTGACTGCCGGTGGTGGAATTTGGTTGGTCGGTGGGTCTGTTCGCGAAGCGATGCTTGGCAATGAGTGGAAAGATTTGGACCTGACAACAACCATGAAACCGGACGAAATTCATGAACTATTTCCACGAGGAATCCCTACAGGTGCACAATACGGTACAATCACCGTGAGAATCGCTGATTCTGATCTGCAATTTGAGGTCACGACGTTGAGAAGCGAGGGTAGTTATGGGGATGGTCGAAGGCCCAGCGAAGTCACCTTTGGTTCGTCATTGAGTGAGGACCTTTCGAGAAGAGATTTCACGATTAATGCAATGGCCATCGATTTGGCTCGAAATTTACTCCATGACCCATTTGAAGGTAGATTGGATTTGCAAATGCAAAGACTTGCTGCAGTGGGCGAGGCTGATGAAAGACTGGGAGAGGATGGGTTGCGTGTATTACGTGCCTACCGATTCATG
This sequence comes from Euryarchaeota archaeon UBA501, assembly GCA_002505685.1. GTDB lineage: Archaea > Thermoplasmatota > Poseidoniia > Poseidoniales > Thalassarchaeaceae > MGIIb-P. The sequence goes on from DAVT01000081.1 coordinate 3,666, forward strand.
GATCAACAAATTCGAGGCATTTGGGAACCCGACGAAAAATTGGCTCAAGCTTTGGTTTCTTGTGCGGTGATGTTGGAGAATGTATCTCAAGAAAGAATCTGGTCGGAATTCAAGCGTATCCTGTCTGGAATCAACGCACCTCAAATATTGGAAAAGATGCGAAATGATGGAGTTTTGAGTCGGATATTGCCCGGTTGGGATGCCGACCTTTCCCCTCAATACAGATTGAATACCTCACAACAAGATGCAGTTGTATGCAGACTGGTGCTTTTGGCTTCAGAATTCCCACAGGCTCGATGGAGAGTACTCGACCACGATATGCGAAGCCTAACAATTCCAAACAAAGAACGCGATAGAGTGTTGAAAATCCACCGCATTGTAGGAAAATTACCAACAAACATTGAGCAATGTCGGAGGTATCGAATTTGCATTGATGAAGATGTCAATGCACATCTGGACATCGAAGCCGCACTGAATCCACAACATGCCACTGGAACAAAGCAATTATTGGAAAACACACCAATGCCAAAAGGTGGTATTGAGCCTCTAGTAGATGGGCATTTGTTGTCGAGTTCTTCGGGACTACCATCTGGACGTAGGTTGGGTCGCTTGAAAGAATGGTTATTCAGAAATCAAGTGGACCAGGACCTCGCCTCCACGGAAGAAGTGTTGGCTCTACTGGATGTACTCGACTGGAAGTCCACCAATCCCGAAAATTGGCCCAAAGTGGATTGGCCCTAATCAATCACTCAGTGACTCAATGTATTCATCTGCGGTTAGCAGTTGATCTTCATCGAAATCATGAGGGGAAATCAACAAAATCCAACCTTCAGAATAAGTGTCATCTGTAACCAAATCCGGAGTTGCCTCTAATTCGTTGTTGACTTCTAGGACCTTTCCCGCACAAGGTGATGTGAAGGTTTCTCGACCATCCGCTGAACGAAGTGAGAACAAAATATCGCCCTCACTAAATTCTTCTGCAACATCTGCGAAATCAAATTCATTGTCCGCAGCAGCATTGTCTGCTAAGGCATCACTGGGCAATACTGCCAAAGTGACTCGCAAAATATCGCCCATTTCTTGGACGATGAGGTCCGAAGCCCCAATTTTCCAAGTTCCTTCTTCTTTATCGACAATTTGCATCCAAATGTGGTTGCGGGTGTACTTCCTATCAGACAAAATGCTGAATTCAAGGTATTCTTCTGCCATTTCACGCCCTCAATCCCGCCGCGCGCGGCAATATATTTCAATAAATCGCTATGATATTTTTCTAACCCCGTCCGTAGGACGGGGATGCTGACACGTATTGATTATCTACAAGAGGCGGGTGGCAGATGTGAGGAAGCGGGATGCAGTTTCAAGAAACTGAAGAACAAAGTATGATTCGTGAGATGGTTAGGGACTTTGCTGAAGAGGTGTTGGCACCAACTTGTCTAGCCCGAGATAAAGCACAGCAACCGCCATTAGAAGAGTGGGCGCAGTTCATCGAATATGGGCTACAATCATGTACTATACCTGACGAATATGGAGGGGTCCCACTTGACGATATTACTGAAGCAATAATTGTAGAAGAATTGGCACGAGTTGATCCTTCGTTTGCGGTCTTCTTTTGTGTACATGTGGGCTTGTGTGCAAAGACGATTGTGATTCATGGAACTGAAGAACAGAAATCGAAGTATTTGCCGATGCTAGCAAATGACAAAGTTGGGGCTTACTCCCTCTCTGAAGCTGGAGCAGGGACCGATGCGGCTGCCATGTCTTGCAAAGCCAAACTCTCCGAAGATGGTTCTCACTATCTTTTGACCGGAGAGAAAATGTGGGTTACCAATGGCGTGAGTGCTGACATCTACGTCCTATTTGCAAAAGATGTCGACCATCCTGAATATGGGGCCAAGAGACATGGCGGGACGACCGCATTCATCGTCGAGAAGGATTTCGAAGGATTTACAGTCGGGAAAAAGGAAGACAAATTGGGAATACGAAGTAGCGATACCTGCACATTGGTTTTGGAAAATTGCAAGGTTCCAGTCGAAAATGTTCTCAAAGAACCCGGCAAGGGATTCCCTATCGCCATGAATGCACTGGACAATTCCCGTATTGGAATTGCTGCACAGGGGCTAGGAATTGCTCAGGGAGCATACGAATCTGCGCTAAAGTACGCACATGAGAGAGAAGCCTTCGGAGTCCCTATTGCGCGCCATCAGATGATAACGGCTTACCTTGCAGATATGGCTACACAGGTTGAAGCGGCTAGATTGATGGTCTACAAGGCCGCTTGGGCCAAGGAACAACACTATCACCATGGAGGGCACAGACACTCAAAGGAGGCCAGTATGGCCAAACTATTTGCTGGAGATACTGCGATGTGGGTTGCTGAAAGAGCCGTACAGGTACTGGGCGGATATGGATACACGACCGACTTCCCCGTAGAGCGATTCTTCAGAGATGCGAAGATCACACAAATCTACGAAGGTACACAAGAAGTTCAGCGGTTGGTCATCGCCCGAGCCATCAGCAAAGATGTCTGAATAGTTGAGTATTGAACACAACCCCCGGTGCATAGGTTTCTGGTTCAGCACCAGGGCGAAACACGGTGGCATCTGCTCCAATTAGCAATCCACTATCTCCGTCCCACCGCAGAAACGCACCCTCCCAAAGACCAATCACGGGGCGCTGATTTTGTTCATGGAATTCCTGAATTCTCTGTGCACGGGTTTCTCCAAAGTGTGGCTCAAACTGGTCTCCTTCTTTCAACCAAATGTTTCCATCATGGTAATGCGCGTTGATTTGGAATGGAACCAAATCAAAACTCACAAACGACTGTGGTTGGACTATCGGCATATCGTTGGTGGTCTGCATTGTGGGACAAGCCACGTTTGAACCAGCACTAACGCCCATGTATGGCATTCCCTCAAGTACTCGTTTCCGTACAACTTCGATCAATTCATTCGCATGCAATTTTTGGATTAACAGGAACGTGTTTCCTCCGCCCACATACAGACCTTCAGCCTGTTCAATAGCTTCAACGGGGTCTTCAAAATCGTCAATACTTCTCAGATTAACGCCACTAGGTGCTGAAAATTCAGCTAGTCGTGTTGTGTAATCTGCGTGATTCGCAGATGCGTATGGGATGAATACAACCTCTGTACAATTCTCAAAAATCAATGCCATCTCATCGAAATATACCTGTTGGCGTTCGGGTGTTCGCAAACCACCGCTACCGAGTAATAGCCTCATATCTCCGACTCCAGTGTTGCTGAATCTTTGAGAAGACTTGTTGCGGCTTGCGCAACCAATGGATTCTCATTCTCACATAAATTCGGTAAAATCTCCATGATGGATTTCGATACATTTCTTCCGTGAAGATGCTCAAGGATGCGAACCCGTGTGCTATCTTCGGCTTGTAGTAGTAACTCGACTCGGATTCCATCTGCAATAGGACCCTTTTTCGAACGTAGAAGACGTGGGAGCAGTAGATTATCTGAGCTATTTTTGGCAGCATCAATCACTTCGCTCCATTCAAGCCAATCTGTATTTTCCAACGCTTCAGCGAGGACTTTACGAAGAGAGGGGGTTGGATTCAAGCAAAGAGAAGCGATCGAAGTAACGTCCCCTGAATCAAGCATTTTCGGAAGCAACAACTTGGCCAACTTCAATCGTAAACGATCATCGACCATTTCATCGACAATATTTGGAATATGTCCGATTGAAATCATTTGATCTAACGCGGCTTCTCTAACGCGGGGGTGTTGGTCGTGCAGCATTTTCTCAAGGAAAACAACATCTCCAGAATGGGATATGGCAGTCTTTCGAACGACGTGATCTTCGCTTTCAATCGCAACAGGGATTGTTCCCGGGTCGATCGACAACCTTGAGCGCCAGGCTTCGCGTCGAACCGTACTTTCCGAATCCATGCAAAGCGTAGACAATATCGGGAGTGCTTCAGTCCCTATTCGAGTTGAGATTTCTGCAGACAATAAGCGCAAACGCCCTTCTTTTCGTATCGAGAGTTGAACAACGAGCTTGCGGTGCTCAGCCCCGACCCAACGGCGAATGGCGTCAACAGACTTGTCAACAAACCACTCGTCATCAGAATCAAGCATCTCCACAAACGAGGACAATGCGGCTGAATCATCGATCTCAAAGAGACGTCGAACCGCCATCCTTCTCTGTCGCACATCCCTGTGTTTCAGTCGATCCAGTTCGAGTCGCAGCATCTGTCTCAGACCAAGGGGGGTGCTTCACGTGTATAGGGTTCACGGGACGAGGTCACCGTGTCTGCCAAAACCCCCAACCTGTTCATCTTGGTCATCGGAATCAGGCCGGCCCGGTTGCATCAACCGAATATCGACCAACGTAATCAGAATTGGCCAAATATCCGCGAGCCAATCCATTTCTGTACTCAATAAATCTACGACCGGGTGCATTTCATCCAACAACATCTCTGTGCCCAAGGCCCAAGGTGGGTCATCTTCCAAACCTTCAGGTTCAGGTAGTGGTTGTAAATCATCAGGTAGTTCCTCCAAAGATGTAGATAGCAAGTGCAACCTCTCAATGATATCCTGTTCCAAAATACCAATTTCTTGTCCCAATATAGCGCCTTCACGTAGCAACTCAGCCAAGGTGGAGGCTGACAGAGGTTCAGGCTCTGTATCCGCGATATCTACTGGTCCAAACAGGACACCACCCAAGTTTGTTTCCAACCAATTGGACTCAACACGCTCGATTTTCATCAAATGTTGTGAGTATCGGCCTCCGATTGGCGCAATTGCAAAACCTCCATCGGCCATTCTAGATGTCAGCCAATCGGGAAGTTCTTCCAGTGAACCCGTGACAAGTACACGATCCAAGGGCTGAGGAAGTTGGGGTGGACAGTGATTCAATTGCCGCATCTTGCGAACACGAACTGTATGTGTTTGTGTCACCGGCTCCAACCGGTCACGCACATAGTCGACGACTTCCCGAGAGGGGTCTACTACGACCACTCCGCCTTCTGGACCTACAATATGTGCAACAAGTGAGGCAACATAACCTCCCTTTGCACCTAAAATCAGCACTTCCTGTCCTAAACTGAGTTCCAAGTGGTGTAACATGGTCGCAATCATGTGGGGTGCTGAAATTGTTTTGACACCCCCTTTGCTGGTTTCAAGAAACATCAAAGGACGGTCATGCCAAAAGGGTTCCAAGTCATAATCAGTGAAATCACCCACGTCAATGGAACGCATTGCCGCAGAGATTTGTTCATCGATAGGAACCGAGGCTTTCTCAAGGCGTTGAATCAGTCGCCGTGTACGCTCCCCCGAACCGGCCATAGAGCGTCTTTTTCTTCCTCACTCAAAAGGCTGCGGTGGGGTTTACCTCATAATCTCCAACCACCCGCGCTCATTCACGGGTCCGTGGTCTAGCGGTTATGACGTCGCCCTTACAAGGCGAATATCACCAGTTCAAATCTGGTCGGTCCCACTATTGTTCTTCCAACCATTCTGCTTCATCACCCAAAGCAGCCTTGTCTTGTTCTTCTAGTGTATTGGCAACTCTCTCATCAGACCAGCCATCTGTCGCCTCCCAGCTATCCATATCTGGATTAATCGATGATAATGCCTTGCTTAGATCCAATTCTATGTCGTCACCAGTCGCCTCGGCTTCTGCTGCGATACGAACCTCCTCAATCTTGGCGAAGTGAGTATCCCAAGCCTCTATCGCCTTCTGCATTGCGAAAATGACGAAAGAGTGTTTGTTTGATGCCCGATCAGCCCCCCCAAATTCACCTCTTCGCACTAGGTATGATTCACCGATGCAAACACCCACGTATACGGTTCCAACTGGCTTCTTTTCATCGCCACCTGTCGGACCTGCAATTCCTGTTATGGAGATGCTAACACCACTCCCAGATGCACTCTGTGCGCCTTGAGCCATGCCCAGCGCTACTTCGTGACTGACCGCACCTCTCTTTTCCAACTTCTTCGGTGAAACACCAAGTTGAGAAATTTTTGAGTCATTTGAGTATGTGACCCATCCTTGTGAGAACCAGTCTGATGCCCCAGATATGTCAGTAAAACTACTCGCGAGTAAACCACCCGTGCAAGATTCCGCAACGGACAGGCTCCACCCTTCCTTCTTCAGGCGTCGCACAAGGCGAGCCGCGAGCATGGAGGCTTCCTCACTCACAATTACACGGCAAAAGCGAGCGTTCTTAGGCATGCCGACTGAAATTTATCATCGGAAAACACCGATTTAGGGCGCAGTAATGCCTTTGAACGGTCGCGACAGGGTGGATGCTTGTGAGCGACGCGGAATGGGCCGAAATCCACCGAAAGGTGATGGCAGCAGGGCTACTACCGGGCCGCTCTGTCAGAGAAAGGCTTCTGGCATTGCCTTCGATTGATGCGTTGATTGAGGTAGCGAAAGCGAATGGCAGAACTGGGATGTTGGATGAATCTATGCTGGATGAGTTGTTGTCATTTGTACCAAATACACCTGTCGTAGCACGCACCATCGCACCAATTGCGGAACCTGAGCCCAAACCCGCTCCTCGAATACACGATTTGGAGCACTACAATCTCGCTGATTTCCCCATGGAAGCAAAGGATGTAGATGCTGAAATTACAGTACATTTTGACATCACAGGAAAAAGTGTGACAGAAGGCAAAAAGGAAGACATTCAGTCGTTCTTCAATGATCGATTGAAGCAAGTCAAGCGGCTGATATTAGACCGGAACCTACCCAACCATCCGATTGCAATCAATGAGGCGATACGAAACAAGAATCAGTACAGTGGTCGAGGAAATGATTTCACAATTATCGGCCTAGTCAAAGAATCAAACAGTACGAAAAAAGGGCACCTCCGATTTTGGTTGGAAGATTCTACAGGTGAGGTTGCGTGTATGCTAATGCAACGCGATGAAGATGAACCCAGTCAGAAAATTGTTCATGCAGGATTGATGAACGATGACGTGATTGGAGTGACGGGAACTTTCAACACATCCGGAGACATGATTTTCGCTGATGATATCCATTTCCCTTCACTCTCTAAACACGATAAACGAACTGCCGGTGAAGATCGTGCTATCAGTGCGGCGTTCATTTCAGATTTGCATCTGGGTAGCAAAACCTTCCTCGCACCTCAATGGGAGAAAATGATTCAATGGTTCCACAAAGACCCACTCGCGAAAACCATCCGATATCTAGTCATCAGTGGGGATGGGGTGGATGGAGTTGGAATCTATCCCGGTCAGGATAAGCACCTCGATATTACCGACTTGTTCAATCAGTATTCTCGACTTGGTGAAATGCTACAAGAGTTGCCTGATTGGGTCGAAGTGTTGCTTTTGCCCGGCAACCACGACGCGGTCCGACCCGCTGAGCCTCAGCCGGCAATCGACCCCGAATTGCAAACCGATTACAACAATACATTGTTTGTAGGAAATCCCTGTGATTTCAGTTTGAATGGAGTCAGAGTTCTATCCTACCATGGTGTATCCATCATGGATTTCGTATCTAGCCTACGAACCGTGACTTTTGAGACACCGGAAGCTGCAATGAGAGCGATGATTGACAGACGCCACCTCGCCCCATCATGGGGTGGAAAGACACCACTTTCTCCTGAACCCGAAGACCGATTGGTCATCCAAGAAATTCCCGACATTTTCGTCACAGGCCACGTCCATGGACACCATATTGAGAATTACAAAGGTGTGAATCTGGTGCATAGCAGCACATGGCAAGACCAGACCGATTACCAACGAATGCTCGGATTCCAACCCAAACCCTGTATTCTAACGGTTGTCAATTTGCACACACACGCAACGGCTGCGATTCCGTTTGTCTAATCCTCATCGAAGAGATCATCCTCTACTGGCATCGAATAGTCTAGTTCATGCTTACGTGTTCGGATGAATGCCATCAGAAGGAGAAGTACAACCATCAACAGAGCGATTTGGACGATGGGTTCACCAAATAGATCGCCAATGCTTGCCGTATCTTCCTCATCCAACAACTCAGAATCCGATGTGGTGTTGTTATCCTGTTCAGGAGGTAATTCGGATTCGTATTCAATCAAAACTTCCCGAACCGAAGAATTTGAATTACCGGAGGCATCTACCGCCGTGACAGTTAGGTTGTACAGTCCAGGTTCGAGGTTGGGATTAATCATCATTTCGTGATTCTTACCTAGAGCTACGGTATCTCCAACGAATGTCTGCCCTGAAACTTCAATCGATTCTGTCGTTTCCTCACTTGTATACCACGTCACTCGTAGGG
>DAVT01000127.1:0-597 GCA_002505685.1 Euryarchaeota archaeon UBA501
ATCGGCAAAATAAGTCGAGGGGATACTAAAGTCACCTTTTCCGCCGACTCTCTTGATTGGTTCTCGATCGAGTTCTGGGTACAGATTTTCATAACAAGCAATCGTTTCATTGAGGTATCTGCTGGAGTTTTTTTGTTTCCTCCACAAGCATGTACAGATGAGACCAACCCCATCGATTACAATCAGATACGAGTACGCACCAGGGGCCAATTTGTCATTCAACTGGAAAGAAACATGGTTGGGGAAACTAGTTCTGAAGACTTCACCAAATGCAATTGCACTGGTATCTTTTGGACCTGCTGCAATGATCGTGCAATCTTGCGGATTTGCCTTAGTATTGTAATGAATTTTCACTCCAGCATCCAATGCCATCCGCTTGAAACCTTGATCGATACAATGTTCATCTGTACCTCTCTCAACAATTCTGAATGCAATTCGGTCACTACTAGGGGTCGTAATTTCATCATCAGGATGGATTAATGACATTTCTTTGAAATCAGTCGATTTGAATGCATTTGGGTCCAAACCCCATTCAATCATTTCTTGGAAGAAATCTTTCGATGAAGTCCAATTTTCCAGGCCCTGAAAATCTCCATC
>DAVT01000127.1:966-6538 GCA_002505685.1 Euryarchaeota archaeon UBA501
TTCTCAAAAACTTCGACTTTTTTACCGTTTTTTGCGAGAATGGTAGCCGCTGCAAGTCCGGATAAGCCCGCGCCGAGAATCCGAATTACATCGTCATCAACCATGTGCGACCCGACTCTCGACTTTCGACGTATGAGATGAATCCTCCGAAAATGCCCTAACGTCGTTAATTTTCTTCTAATTCATTAATGGAGAGTAATCCTAACGGTGGATTGAAGCCTAAAATGACCTGCAACGACTATGGACAAGGCACTCCTTGAAGCCACAGTAACAGCACTGGCAGCATCAGGAAAAGGGATTGAACAATCATTGCGCATCTAACTTGTTTGGGCAAGTCCTTGAATTATGACCACTTTGACCACAATTACTGCACAACCTTGAGCCACGCATCATCACTCGTTTTTCCCTTCTCATCGCAGCAGATGGGTTAATCTCGGGGCAGGTGCGTTTATTGTGTCCAATAGCACCACATGCTGAGCAGATACGTTCTCCATCAATTCGCTTTTTGCGTGCTTTTTCACGATTAGGATGCAATATTGGGCAGGTTTGGATATTGTGTCCTGATTGCTGACAATGGGAACAAACACGCCCTTTTGTTTTCTTTATCAACCGCTCTGGATACAGAATGGGACATGTTCTGATGTTGTGGCCGACGGTTCCACAATGGCTGCAAATACGGCGACCATCAGATCTTGGTTTTTGCTCACGTTTATTGCGCCGTAAAGCCCCTTCTGGATTGGCCGTCGGACAGGTTCTCGAATTGTGCCCCTTTTGTCCGCAAGATGAGCACGCGCGTGTGTATCGATTCCTTTCTCTAATAACACGCTTATTTGCAGATTCAGGATTTATCTGAGGACAAGTTCTGACATTGTGACCGTGTTTGCCACAAGATGCACAACGTCTTCTTCCGCTTGGCACATTTCCAAAATATGCTATTCAATTTATGATGCTATTGTTTTGTTATGACTTATTGATTAATGGAGAGTTAACCTAACGGTGGATTGAAGGCAGACAAGAACATCGCAAGAACATGGACAAAGCACTCCTCGAAGCCACAGCAGCCGCATTGGTCGCACCCGGGAAGGGCATTCTTGCAGCAGATGAAAGCAATGGGACGATGACGAAGCGCCTTGAAGGCGTGGGAATCGAATCGAGCGAAGAAACACGCCGTGCCTACCGAGCCAACCTTTTCGCCACAGCAGGCTGTGAATCAGCAGTCAGCGGAGTCATCCTCTACGACGAAACCATCCGGCAAAACATGGAAGATGGAACTCCAATCCCTGATTACCTGAACTCTCGTGGAATTTTCCCAGGAATCAAAGTAGATACTGGTACACTAGAAATGGGTGATAATCCCGGCGAAGTAGTGACTAAAGGTATTGATGCAGAACCTGAAAATGGTTGGGCCGATTTACGTACCCGCTGCAAAGAATATTTCGAAATGGGTGCCCGATTTGCCAAGTGGCGCGCAGTAATCAAGATAGACACGATTTCTGAATCCTCAAAACCCTCAGAAGGTTGCATGAGGGCCAATGCCCAAGCTCTTGCGAATTATGCTCTAATTTGCCAAGAACAAGGCCTCGTTCCAATCATCGAGCCTGAAGTATTGATGGATGGCGGACATGGTGCAAGCAAGTGCGCAGAGGTGACATCTGAAATTCTCCGTCAGACGTTTGATGAATGCCGAAAATTAGGTGTGCATAATCCTGGAGCATTACTGAAACCGAACATGGTCATTTCTGGAAAAGATTCCAATGAGCAAATCTCTCGTGAACATGTTGCAAATTCCACAGTTGAATGCCTAACAGAATCAGTCCCACATGATGTGGGTGGTGTCGTGTTCTTGTCTGGTGGTCAATCCGATGAAGAAGCCACTGATCATCTCAATCGGATGAATGCGATGGACGTGGAACACCCATGGCAACTTTCGTATTCTTATGGTCGTGCACTTCAGGCTGCAGCACTCAAGGCATGGGCAGAAAACGGAGCTGAGGCAAGTCAGGCCGCATTCGCTCACCGCGCAAAGATGAACTCACTCGCTAGAAGTGGCGATTGGGATATCAGTTTGGAATAAGTCCCATTCTGAAACAAAAAAAACGCCGAGACACCCGAGGCCAAAGCCCCGGGTGACTCGGCAGTTGTGTCATCCGATTAGCGTCGGTCGCGATCCATGAGGATGGGTCCTTCGCCATCCCACTCAGGATAGTTGTCGGAGACCCAGATGCGTGTGGCCCATTCGCAGATGTCATATCCACCGGAAAGAATGCCGGAGCGCTTGATGTACCCGACCTTGACAATGTCCTTATCCTTGCTGAGAACATTACCCAACTGTTGGCTGGTTGTACCGTGTCGCATGGTACTGTTGATGTGCTCAAGGATTTCTGCTGTATTTCGTGGACGTTCCGCCAAGAACGCCTTAATTTTCTCTCGAATTCTCACTGTTTTCATCTTTTTACCCCCTGTTCTTTGATAATTTTTTGATGCGACACTATGCTTCCGGTGTGGGTGGCCATGCCGACTGTAGCGAGCGATTGCTGCTATTCATATAACCGTAACGGCGCGTTTTTCTATTTAGTTACGTAAAGATACGCAAAAATGCACACTAAGTTGGTAAATCCCAACTTTGATTTTGTTAACCCCTACATTTCCAGTGGAAATTAGTAACAAAATGTAACTAATAGAACAATTCAAGTACAATACCAGTCTAGCCAGTGACGAGGACGCTTCAGATAGTGTCACATGGAGGTATTTGCATCGTAGATGAGTCAGATGCCGAAGAAGTACAACAGACCCCCCCATCATTGCCTGTCAAGCGCATTCGAAGTGGGATTCGGCGCCGAATTATGGAGTGTTTATCTGAAGGTAGAGCAACAGTGTCGCAAATTTCTGTTTCAACTTCGATTCGATTGCCACACGTATCGGCTGAATTGAAACGTCTTCGAGGAGATGGTTTAGCATTCTCAGACGAAGAGTCCGGCTCACGAGGAGCTTGTTTGGCTTTGACCGCCAAGGGATGGGATGTCATTCGTCTAGATGAGATTGCACGCCTCAAGCAACTCCCCCAAACAACCCCACCTCAAGGTGCATTGGGACGACTGATTTCTGTCGTTGGGGATCAGGTGCTTATTGCATTTATTCGAAGGCCGGTGTCCGGACCCATCGCCATCCCGAGTACACCTTTAGAGGCAACATCGCCTCAAACTGGAAATGAAAAATGGACTTGGATTGAGCCACGTGAACGAAAACCTAGGTGGATAGCATCCGAAACATTTCAACCAGTACCTCCTCCATCCCGAGAAGTGGATTCTAGCAGCATATCTGCATGGGGAGCAGATATTCAGGTATGGGGTTTGCAACGTTTTCGAATTATAGATAAATCACAATCCTTGCATTTGGCCACTGGGGCATGGTTTGGAGAAATGGAAGCACTTACCAGCGAAACTTTGCCTGATAGCATCCCCAGGTCTGGGAATTGGCGATTGGGGTCCCTAGCAGTTGATGGGCCTTCGATTCGCTTGAATGGTCCCTTGATTGGAATTGGTTTGGACCGCCTTTGCCGGATGGCGATTTTGAATTCCGCTTCTTCTAATGCAATCACAATTTCTGCGCATAGAGTTAGAGAAAAGTCCAACGCAATGCCATTGGGTGTTCTTGAAGAATGGATGAAAATCGCTCACCCGCGTATACATGAATCTGAGCGAGAAGGTCGTTTGCATTCACTTCGAGAATTTTTACTTGAATCAGATGAACAACAGAAGAATGCAAAACGTCGCCGAGTCGAAGACACGACACTACGTCGCTTCCAATCTCATTGGGGGGAGTTAACATGGACACAAGATTCCATTAGTATAGGGGATTGGGTTGACACAAGTTCGCTATCCAAACAAGCAGAGCGAGCACTCATACAGTGGGCACTAATCCATTTGGAAGATGAAATTTCAATCGAGATTCGATTCCCAACATCATTGAACTCCATATCCGCTTCTCGAGTTCCCGAAAATGTGCGATTGGTATTGGCCACTGAATGGACAGATCCTCCATTGGCTCACCAAATTATACCGCACCCCGTATTGTCTTCGATGTGGGTGAAACTTTCATTGATAGAAGGATTCGAAACTCCCCTCAATCTTTCTCCAGCCGTAACCCTTGAAACACATTCAGAAGAAATAGTTTGGAAACCCCCAACAAATGCAGAAGAAGTACAATCTTCAAGGATATCAATCGGACCATTATCAGATGCAAATTTTGTACCCAATTTGACAGTTGAAGAAAATGAGGAGCGCCTCCTTCGTGCGGCAGTACTTTGTTTCCCTGAAGGAAACTCAGAATGGGCCAACCGGATGGAATCGCATTATCCGGTGGTGTCGTGGATTGCTTCTGAACCCGCAGATCGATGGTCGCGGTGGGAAAGGATTGGAAGTACATTGGGCCCTGATTGGATTGGCCTCATGAGTGCCAGAGACATTCCCCCTGATGCATTGAGTAACGCAGCTTTTTCGGATTCTTCAACATGGAATCGAACATTGATTCAAGAGACACGTTTACGAATTCGAGAGGATCCAGAAACCGCACAGGCATTACGTCAAGCAGCAGAATCAACGAATACGAAACAGGCTGCATGGACTTCAGCAATTCTACTATCTGAAGTCGCTTGGCTATCGTCAGAACTTCAATCAGATCTCTCTACATGGGGCTTGGATTATTTCATCGAAGACCCTCCACAAAGATGTGCAGCCGCAATTTCTGGTTTGGATTGGCTGGCAACCCAATATCCTGAAAGAATGCAATCTGAATCAGAAGATTGGCGTCAGATTGCAAAGCAAGTAGGGTACTCAAGACCACAGAATCATGACTTACACCTTTGGGCAGTATTGTCTGATTGGCTTGAATCTGAAAACCGACCCCATCCGTCAGTCATGCCCTTGATTGTCAAGCATTTGCCGGAAGAGTGGTGGGCACCTTTTGCGGAAACAATCCTTACTGTTTTGTCAGATGACTTAGAAGGAATTGCACTGATTTCAGAATTGGATGTAGCATGGCCGAGCCTTATCTTGAGACCTCAAGGTGAATTCCATCGAATCCCCGGTGATTATTCGACACAACATGGAGGTGTTCGGAGAACACTTCTGACCAGATTGGAGCGATTATTTGAGAATGAATTGTGGTCTGATGATTTGCAAGGATCAATGATGATACGAGATCTCAGTGAAGCCTTGCGAGCCGCTAGAGATTTGACACCTCCCAATTTTGGTTTGGTCCACCCCATGGTTCGTTGGTTGGCTCTACCCGTTCATCGCTGGCCTCCAATAGATGTGGTTCTAATGACAAAAGGAGATACACGAATTACTGCTCGTATTGCAACAATGACCTCAGGATGGCATGCTGACTTATCCCGCAATGTATTGGACATTTGATTCAATGGTTTCAATAATCCAAACCGTATCGGTCGTTTTGCCCGGCTGCAACACCGATGTGAGCCCTCCCTCGCCGGATTGGGCGATGAGCTTCGGTACCAACGCTGGGCCTAACCCACCCTATCGAAGACCGACCGGACCCTTTGGGAATGAAACGT
>DAVT01000070.1:0-1787 GCA_002505685.1 Euryarchaeota archaeon UBA501
CAACTTGGCAAATACGAGTGAACATGTGGGTCAAGTTGGTGGTGAACCTCTCGATGAGATGAGCTGGTTACCTCCCCTCGGAAGATTACCATCCTTGTCTTACAACGCGACGACTGCAACCTTTGAAACTCCCCTTTCGCAAAGAGATTTGATGGTCAGGGATTTACGTGAAAAATTCCCCGATAATGAAATGTGGATTGGAGGGGGTTTTGCCATGAACAAAGAATTGGTGGAAAGCCGTAATGCCATCTTTCAGTGTGGGTCTGAAGTGAGCGCTCTCGGAATTGCAAGATTGGCTCAAAGGAAACCACATGCGGTAATATTCGGGGCAGGCAAGGTTGGGCGCGGCTTCTTGGCTCAGCTCCTATCTCGGGCGGGTTGGAAGTTTTCTTTGATCGATGCACACGCCGGTTCTGTCGAGAAATTGAAAGAGAATGGGGGATGGGACGTATACAATCTTTCAACAGAAGAAAAAGAGAGAATAGAGGCTGTTAGCATAATGCATAGCGATGAAAATTGGGAAGGGCTCATCGCGAATTGTGATTTGATTTTGACTTCAATGGGGGCTGACCAATTGGAAGGTTGGGCGGAACAAATACGCAATGTGTTGTGCGAACGATTGGAGATTGGGAAAGTGGATTTAATCTTGGCAGAAAATCACCCTCGACCAGCATCTGCGGTTCGACAAACATTGTTGAAAAATGCAAATCAACGACAGGCACAATTGATTGAGGCGAAACTGGGTATTGCACAAGCCCAAGTCCTTCGTTCCTGTATCGAACCCTTAGAATCACAACACCCACTGACAGTTCAAATTCAAGACCACTGGATTTTGCCGTTAGATGGTGATGCTCTCAAAACCAACTTTACGATTGAAGGTTTCAAAAAAATGCCCAACTTTGAGCGGGAGTTAACACGTAAACTCTTCACATACAATTGTGTAAATGCCATGGTGTGTTATCTGGGATATCTTGCCGGTTATGAATGGTTGGCGGATGCCGCAAATGATCAAAGAATTGCGACCCTCGCTTTACAGGCCGGAAGAGAATCTTCTGCAGCATTGGTAAAGGCATACAATTTCGAACCCGAGGAACAACAACAGTGGTGCGAACGAGCGCTTGCAAAGTACCAAGATGAAACCATTCGGGACCCAATTGAAAGAAATGCTAGAGACCCAGTTCGAAAATTGGGGAGATTTGAGCGTTTGTTAGGTCCAATTCATCTTTGTAAAGAGCATTATTTACCCTACGATTCACTATTGATTGGGGTTGCAGCAGCACTCCAGTATCCAGGGGCTATGATGGAAGATTCTCTCCCTTTGGGAGAGGCAAATGCGAAATTACAATCTCTCCTTGCGTCTGAATCAATTTGATAGGCAGACCTAGCCCTTGCAGTGCCATGGCTGACCCGGATACCCCTGATGAAGATGAGGCGAGTGGCGATGAATCCCCTCGTGGACCTCCCCCAAGAGGACCGCCTTCTCGAGGACCTCCAAAGCGTGGACCCCCAAGCAGAGGGTCCCCGGGCGGACCACCGTCTGGCCCCCCTAGTGGCCCTCCAAGCGGCCCCTCAGGTGGACCCCCTAGTGGACCACCGAAGGGGCCTTCGACAGGTCCACCATCTACACCTCCGGCAGAACCAACAAATGACATTCCAATCACATCCCTTACGCCATCTCCAGAAGAATTGATGGATGAAGACCCAGTTGAAGAGGAGGCGATGGAATCCGATGATTCAGAAGAGGTGGATGAGGGGCCGCAGGAGCGAGGACCGCCCAAGCGAGGGCC
>DAVT01000070.1:2114-16367 GCA_002505685.1 Euryarchaeota archaeon UBA501
GAGGGCCTCCAAGCAGAGGGCCTCCGGGTCGGCGAGGACCACCAAATCGCGGACCGCCAGTGAAGGCCGATTCCGTGGAAAGTGATGAAGGGCAATCTGAATCATCCACATTTGATGCAGCATTGGCAAGAATGACCGGGCAAGAGAAAGAAGTCATCGTGGATGCTGAGGAATTGGCTGCTGAAGAAGCCGCTGAGGCAAAAGCAGAGGAAGATGAACGGGTTGCTGCTAGCGAACAAAATGAAAAGTGGGAAGAACCTGAAGAGGAGGAAGAAGAGCCACTCCCCGAAATCGAACCATTACCAAAAGAAACCGCAGATGGCAGTCGATATCCTAAACTCACCAAGGCCAAAACTGGTCGATTGAAGGACGCTCCACTGACGGGTCACATTGTTCCTCATACTCACTGGGATCGAGCGTGGTATTTACCATTCCAAAAATACAGATATAGGCTGGTCGAGTTGGTTGATGATTTGCTCGACTTGATGGAAAACAATCCGAAGGCTTACCCTACATTTGAGTTGGATGGCCAAACCATTGTCCTCGAAGATTATCTTGAAGTGAAACCTGAAAATGCTGGTCGAATTGAAAAATTGGTCAACAAAGGTCGATTGAATATCGGACCATGGTATGTTCTTCCTGACGAATTTATTGTGGGTGGAGAAGCTTTGGTTCGCAACCTGTTGATGGGTGACAGAACCGCAAAACGGTGGGGTGGCCGATCCGAGGTTGGTTATGTCCCTGACCCATTCGGTCACGTCGCTCAGTTGCCAGCCATTCTGAAGGGCGCGGGCTTGGATTCGTTCATTTTTACCCGTGGCGCTGGACCGTGGATTCAGGAAGCGGGCGGTGTGTTCAATTGGTATGCCAGCGATGGGAAAACCAAGGTTTTGGCCGTACAACAAGTTCCAGACTATCCAAATCTAATGGCTTGGGGTTTTGAAGAAAGACCACTGGACCGAAAGGACTCACTGGATGTCAATGTGGACACAGCAATGGAGAGGATGCAGCGACTATTGGACAAACATGAGGGAATGGGTTGGAAACCCGAAGTCTTGCTCTTTGGACAAGGTAGCGACCACACACATCCTCAACCGACTCTACCAATGTTGATTGGTAAAGCCAGCCAAAAATTCAATGGAAAAATCAAGTTTGAACATTCATCATTCCCTGCCTATATTGAAGCACTCAAAGGATGGTTGGGCAAGAAGAAAATGTTCCGCTACCAAGGAGAGTTGCATTCTGGATGGGATCGAAATATCCTGTCGGGAGTGTTTAGTGCTAGGCTGTATCTGAAGCGAGCCAACGATCAATCAATGCGTGTTTTGCGTGACAGAATCGAGCAATTGAGTGCTATTTCTTGTGCACATGGTGGGAGATTTAGAGGAGATCGATTGGATTTGGCTTGGAGGGAAATCTTGCGCAATCATCCACACGATGACATCTGTGGTTGCAGTGTGGATGAAACCCATGACGATATGGAAGTTCGATTCAAGCATGCGGACCAAATCAGTGCCATGCTTGAGGATGATTTGCGATTGGAATTGAGAGAACAAATGGATTTGTCTCATGAAGACCGTGATGCGGTTCCAGTCTTACTGCATAATCCATTGGCCAAGGCTTGGTCTGGTTCATTGATGATCGACCTTGCAGTTCCCAAATTCAGGTGCTGGCTCGATCACGGGTTGCCGGTCAAAATCGAAATGGCAGCCCCTGCCGGAGATTGTATGATTCATACTTCAGGTCTGAAAATTACACCGAAATCTTGGGATTTACACGTACATTATGACCGCGTTGCAAATGTCGAATTACCACGAGTTATCGGCAGAATTCATGTTCATCGATTGCCACCCGGTCTGTCGGTCGCACACATCTTACCTGGCCGCGGGAGCACCAGTTTACCCGCAGAACCTGTCAACTTGGGCGGCGAGTTTGGTAGGACCGATTGGATGGACAACGGTTTGGTCAGAGTCTTGTTCCGGGCCGATGGTCGATTCGACATCATGGACCACTCGACCGGACGGCACATTGTTGGTGCAGGGCGGTTGGAAGATTCGGAAGATGCAGGAGATTCCTATGATTGGTCGGCTGGTGGGCATCCTGTCCCACAGGCGGCAGGTCGAGGAGAAAAAATGCATGAGAGAGTCTTGGCCAATGATTCCCGGTTTGCCGATATGGATGAAGCAAACCGCCAAGTGTATCTGACCATCGAACAACAAGATGATTGGACTGCAACGGTGCGCTTGCATATCGCATGGGCACTTCCAGCAAGATTCGATGATGCGACACAAAAGCGCAGCGAAGAATTGGAGTGGAACACGATTGATCACTACATTACTCTGCGCAGTGGACACTCGATGGTTGAGGTGGAAACTTGGGTTAACAATGCCTGCGAGGACCATCGACTTCGATTACACATTCCAACGGGTGTCGATGCAAAGAACGTTCATGCTGGTGCGGCCTTTGATGTGGTTGAACGACCTGCGAATTGGCCCCACCATCCCGGTTGGGAACAACCGCATGTTCCAACACAACATTTCAGCGACCTGTTAATGGCCGAAGAGAAAGGAGGAGGAGTGGCTCTCTTCTGTCCTGGCTCAAATGAATATGAAGCGATGACCGGCGAACATGGAACAACATTAGCGGTTACATTGCTTCGCTCAACGGGTTATCTCAGTCGAGATGGCTTTGCCAGTCGACGGAATCGTGCAGGTCCGGTATTTGCAGCCCCCGGTGCACAATGCAAGGGAGCGATTTGTACACGATGGTCGGTTCTGGCTTACGAAGATTCGTGGGCAGAGGCAAACATTCACCAAATTGCAGAAACATATGCATGCCAAGCAAGCATAATTTCAGCACTTCCGAAACCACAACTCGATGGAGAATTTGATGAAGTTTGTACGGAAGGTACTCGTGGACAACGGATGCAACCAATCCGCTTGGTAGGAGATGGGCCCATGCCGATTATCGCTTGCTTCAAGCCCGCAGCTGACGGCAATGGAAATGTGGTGCGGCTCTACAATCCAACCGATCAAGTCTGGGACGGTAGAATTGAAACCGACCTCCCATTGTTTAATGTTAGAGGATGTGATTTGTTGGAGAATGAAACAACAAAACCACGTATCTCCAAATCAGGATGGCCTGCCAAACTTAACGCAAAATCGATTGCAACTTGGCGATTCAATTGAGGCGCATATATGCCAGAGGATGCGGAAGTTCATCGCTGCTTTGCCACTGAATATGTCACTGCACGACAGAGACTGCTTGACCAAGCGGAGAAGATGGAACTAGAGGTCGAATCGATTCCTATTACAGAAAAGGGTCCTCACGAAGAAACGCTATCGACAGATTATCTCTGGTTTGGGCCCAAAGATGCAACGAAATTAATTCTCCACACTTCAGGAGTTCATGGAGTCGAAGGGTTTCCCGGCTCAGCAGCTGCAATCCACATACTTGCTGCATTGAAAAAAAAGGAAATGGTATTGCCTGATGATTGTGCAATCGCATTCGCCCATATCATCAACCCTTGGGGCATGGCATGGCTGCGAAGGGTCAACGAAGACAATGCAGATTTGAATCGAAATTTTTTGCCCCCAGGTGAGGAATACGAAGGTGAACCTGAAAATTACGCAAAGTTGGATCATTTACTAAATCCAACCAGTATGCAAAAAGGAAGGGAGTATTACACGATTAGAGCCGCTTGGCACTCTTTCCGCCTAGGTTTTGCCAACGCAAAACAAGCGGTACAAGAGGGACAGTACACCCGGCCGAAATCTCTGCAATTTGGAGGCTCAGAACTGACAGAATCCAGCCAGAATTTCATTGCATGGTGCGAGCGGAACTTAACAAACGTAGAGCGAGTTGTTTGGATTGATTTCCACACCGGATTGGGTCCCTTTGGCGTCGACTCACTTCTCGTTGGAGAGAATGTGAATGAAGCAGCACTCAAGCAGCGATATGGTGCAAGAATCCAGCCACTGGACCCGAAAAAAGGCGTGGCGTACAAAATTCGTGGAGGAATTCAAGCGGGAATTGAGGCGAGGTTTCCAGACAAAGAATGGACGAGTATAACACAGGAATTTGGCACCATCAAACCCATCCCACTCTTGCGTTTGGCCCGTGCAGAGAACCGATTGACCCAATGGAGCGGGAAACCACCCCTCAGGCTTCTTGGTAGTACTGAAAGGCGTGAAATGCTCGACGCATTCAACCCACGTTCTCTCAAATGGAGAAAAATGATCCTTGAGCGTTCAAGGGCAATCATTGTTGATGCAATTGCTCATCTGTCGGAGGAATGAAGAGAGGCGTACGCTTCGGTGGTTCAGATGAAACGTATCGATGTTCGAGCTCCGGTCCGCTTAGATCTTGCAGGGGGTTGGACGGATGTCCCGCCATACACGCATGATTTAGGAGGTGAGGTGGTCAATGTTGCCATCAATATCCATGCTCATGCATCACTGGAAATTGATGCGGAAGGAAAACTGTCAGTAAACTATCGATGTGATGCACCTGTCGGTTCGGGATTGGGTACAACTGGAGCGATTAACGTGGCATTGATGGCGGCGATCAACGGTTCAGAAAATGCTGAAGAAGCAGCATATCAATTTGAAGCACTGCTCGGAAATACAGGTGGCAGACAGGATCAATGGGCCGCAAAATATGGTGGATTCAACCATTTGATGTTCATCGGAGATTCAGTCGAAGAAATGCCGTTCGACCCACCACGAAGTGTTCGCTTTTGGTTACAAAAACACCTCATCGTAGCCAATAGCAAAATCCCTCATGTAAGCGGGGATTTGCACGATTCAATTTGGAAAAAATATGCCGAAAAGGATGCGAGTGTCATGGACGGTTTGATGACCATTCGCCTAGCTGCACGAAAAATGGCACAAGGGCTTGATCAAGATCGACGCGACCTGATTGTCGAAGCACTTCACGAAGTTTGTGCAGGTGTGGATGCCCTAGACCCTGCTCTGCACGAGCCATTCAGAGAGGTTGTAGAACCACTTGTTGCGAATCGGGATGTAGCCGCATGGAAAGCACTCGGTGCAGGAGGCGGAGGTTGTGTCGCACTTCTTGCAGGAGCGGGAAAACAAGACGTTGTAATCGAAGCATGCAAGGCTGCTGGATGGGACGTATTGGAATGGGATTACGATGACGATGGACTCGTTGTTACTGCCAACTGATTCCTTCGATGGTCTTTGAAAGGGTGGAAATTGCTGGTTGCAATGCTTCGATGATATTGGCTGACCAGTCGACGACATCTTCTGTCGATTCTGAGCGCCCGTGTAATAATGGCCAGCGGCCCATCGATGGCGGCCACAATTCCACATCTCCTGCAAATTGCAGTTTGTAGGCGTGGGGATTTGCGGCCCATTCCATATTGTTGGCAAGATGAGAAAGAGCCCCCCGATGGCCGTTGCATAACGCGACTGTACGCAAACCATCCAAACGATTTGCCTCGTCCTCATCAGGTCGGTCTAATTCGCCGGGTGGGGCTCGTTCAAACAAAAGAAAACCACGTTTTGAGATATTCTGATTCCACCCAAGTCCCACAAAAATAGTGAACAGACTGCACCATGATTCAGGGGCTCGCACATACCAGCCCATCCGATCTGTTTTGTTGTCGACTTCTAGATGCCATGTCCAGTTCGGTAGCATTGGTTCCAACCGCAGACGCAAATCTGCTAGCAATCTGCGATTTTCTTCCACAGATTCCCCCTCAATCAATTCCGGTTCTCCTATCTGCTGAATCAGCCATTGTCGCATTTCCGGAGGAAAGCATTGGGGGGACATCGACCAACGATGAACCCCCATTCGTTGTGGGCCCTCATTCATTTTCACATCATTTGCAGCCCATCGGTGGATGGAATCTGCGTCGTTTCCCTCTCCAATCAACAATGATAGGCGGGCGTCTTCCAATCGGATGCTATTCGGTGTCATCTTGATTTTGAGTTCACCTTCTGGAAAGGGTTGATGGCCTCCCGAGAGGGGGTGGTCGTCAAAGTCCACCTCTTCCCAAAGTCGGGCGAACAAATCCCGCTCCATGTTTCTCGCGAAAAGGTCGTATGACTTAATCCATCACTGAAAGTGGAGGTAGTGAATCTTCTGCCAATCGCTCCAATAGTAGAGATTTGCATGCATCCCTTGATAGTGGGGCATGATTGAGTAAAGTATCCCATGTTTCTTCAGTCCATTCCGCAAATCGGCAAGCCCAGCGATAGGATTCAATGATGAATTCAGTATATTCGCAAGCGGGTAGAGATTCGGCTTCCATGAGGTGACTGCGCGCCATCGCAGATGCCAAAGCACGTTCTGAACGCAGTAGGTCTGCCATATTGTGTTCGGCGACAGTATTGGCAATTTTTGCACAAGCACCGGGAACGAAATTGTCATCTCTAAACCAATTTTCAGATGGCATCCATGTTTGGTTTTCAAGAATTTTCCACACGTCCAAATACCGCAGGCGCAAAATCAATTCAGGGCTCTTTTCCAGAAGGTTTTGAAGTTCAAAAGGCAACTGATTATTGGATATCCACTCGCTCAAAATTTCACTTGCCTCCCGGTCTGGGTCCGCGGTTAAAGCGAGCGCTGCATGTAAGTTCATATCTGCCCAAAGTGAGTCCTCAGCATGGCGATTGGACCATCCACCTCCAATGGGAATTATCCAACTTCCTGCCCAATCCTGTGGGCGTGAATTGGCAAGTCCAGTTCGCCCACGTTCTCCGCATTCAATCGGTCCTTGACTCCATTCAGGCCCCATCCAATTGGGCACCATGCCAATGAATTCGTATTCTCGCTCGCACTGAAACTCAACCAACCGCGCAGGTCCAGTTTCAGTGATGGATGGGTTCCATGGTTGATGTCTCCAGTAATCGGTTTTCGTGTGTTTGACCGAGACAAAAAATCGGGGATCTCCACCCCATTTAGAAAGCACTTGAGATTGCAGAAGACGGTTTGCATGAATGCCATCCTCTGTAAGATCCCAAAGTCGAAGTATGCATCGTTTACCTCCTTCTCGACAAACTACTGTTTCCAACAATTCGATGACTTTACGTCGACGTGAAATTTCATCCATTGAGGAACAATCAATGCATTGACAATCAAACAAACCAACGCGCTTAATTTCCGAATCTGAACTCTCAAAAGTTTCTCCGTAACGGAACACTAACCCCCGAATTTGGGGTACAGATTCCACAACATCTCGAATGGCTTGCGCCGTTATCTCCCAAGTTTCCTCAAGTCCCGGGCAACCAGCATCAGAGTTTGCAGGGAGGGTGAATATATCGTCCATCAACCATACACCTAAACCAAGGTCTGAAACTTCTTCAACTTCTTCGACAAGTTCTGGGGTCACCCCATACAGACAACCGCTCATTTGATCGGACAACACAACATCTGTGAATCCCAATTTCAGCAACCTTTGCGGATTTCGGTAATCTGTTTCTAATCGCTCAAACAACGGAGAATCATGGATGTAAGCAATTCGCATCCGATTCTCGGGCATCCCTACATCTCCAGAAGCACCAACTTCCAGCCGTGCTCAGCAAAGGCTGGTGCTGCTCGCTCCATGAATTCGTCGTCGGGAACAATGCCGATGATGGCGCCTCCAGAACCTGGTTGCTTGGCGCATGAACCGAATTCTCTGGCTAATCGTACCATGGTGAGATTTTCTCCGAGGGCATCTTCCCCAAACAATTCAGTACGCAAATCAAAATTGCGATCAATTTCGATGTGTAATGCCTGCATATCTCCAGCCACAAGAGCCTCTTTACCCCGGTGTGCGCACCATGCCAATTCGTTGATGACACGTACCATCACCGGTTCCTGTTCGGCCCACCGAGAGGGTAAATCTGCGTGAATCTTACCGGATTCTATTCCAGTCCCTCCATGAGCAAGCCACATTTGAGGAAGCAGTGATTCATCCATGTGTGAATATGCACCCCAGCCGCGCCCAACCATGAGTTCCTCTCGAAAATCCATGTGCAACATGCGATTGTAGGCTTGAGGGAGGCGGTCTTGCAAACCCCCGTGAATATCCAAACGATCCGTCTCGACCTTCAAGACCATGTCTGCAACCGCATGAGGAGGCAGAGCAGTTCCAAGGCCGTGGTGTGTCAGCAAGCATCGAATGACTGATGTGATGACTGCTGATGAACCAGCAAGACCCACCTGTCGTGGAATATCAGTTTCCAATTCTAGACTGAATCCACTCGCTTCAATCGCCAACCCACTGGCAACACACTCTTCTTGGAAATGAATGAGGGCACCCAATACCAATCGCGAAAGGCCATCTTGACTCAAATCGGGTGCGTTTTCGGAAAGCGCTGCAAGAGATTTGAACTGCAACTTTTCGTCACCGCATTTGAGGTCGATGGTGAAGTCCCAACGATTTTCGTGGGGTGTCAAAACGCATCTAGCTCGCCAATTTCGAGCGAGAGATGAGATACACTGTCCATTGTACCCATCGGAGGGGTTTCCGAGTATCCCAATCCGGGCAGGGATGGAACAGAATATGGCCTCAGCCCCTCGGCGCATATGCCTCGACTCTAGTTCACGGGTATCTTAATTCCGTTGACGGCAAGCGGGTGTCATGGCGGGCTCAGAATCTCCAATCTGGGCTGTGGTCCCTGCAGCTGGATTGGGGACAAGAATGGCAGAAAACGCCGTACTGGGCTGCAAAGAGTTGGTTGAAGTTGATGGGGAAACAATGCTTGAACACACGATTTTAGAACTTGAAAAGGCTGGAATTGAGCAGATTGTAATCGTTTCATCTCCCAACAAGCCAGCCATAGATCACGCGTTGTCAGGAAGGGGGGTTACAATCACTCATCAAAGCGAGCCAAGTGGCCTTGTGGACGCTGTCGAATGTGCCCGAAATATCATGGGAGGGGGAGCGTGCCTTGTCGCCTTACCTGATGTCATGTTCACTGATGTGAACCCATCTGCTACGTTGCTAGCAGAATTTGATGAAGACACATTACTCACCGTGGTTCGGGTTGAAGAAAAATGGGGTAATCAACTCAATGATACAGGGCGAATCACCGAAATAGATGGTATGAAAATTCGGGGGATATCGGATAAACATCCGGAACGAGGTTTTCCCTTAGGAGAATTACGAATCACGGGTAGAGCCATTTGGACTGAAGATTTCTGGAAACACAACGATGGTAACGAGGTTTCGACATTACGCAAGTTGGCTGCATTGGAAAAATTGTCTGCTTCAATTGTAAAAACGAAATACATAGATGTGGGCAACCCTAAAGGTTACGAATATGCCCAGTCTATTTTCAATCGATGAGGATTCTGCCTCCAACCTCAGGGACAACATGATTTATCTCTGCTGCTCTCTGCATCATTTCATCAACGAAAATTTGTGGATCCACCGTGTTACCGGGGTCCATTCCATAGTGCATCGGCACAATCAATTTGGGGTTCAGTGCCAAAGCCAAATCCACAGCTTCATCGTGACGGAGGTTGTCATTACCATTGATACAAGCGAAAATCAAATCGTAGTTTTCAGATGCATTTTGGAATGCCTCATGCCAACCAGGATACGGTCGACTATCTCCCATGTGGAGTACAGTGGATTTCTCAAAATTCATTACATAACCGAGGTACCATGCTCCATTTTCATTGATGTCAAGTTCTTCATGTGCGGCAGGGATTGCGTGGATATTGATACCATCGACACACGTCGAATCAGAGCCCATCATGGGTATGATTCGACTGTGCTCAATCCCCCACCCCGTAAGTAAATCCACAGAACGGTTTGGTACAACGAATCGAAGGTTCGGAAAGTGTGTCGCGAGTCTAGGTATGGAAACAGGACAGATGTGGTCATCATGCCAGTGAGTACACAGTACCAAGTCAGGTTCGGGATGCTCTTCGGGTTCGAGGGGGAATTCGCCGAGGAGCTTGCCCCAACGATCGCCTGCAAACAAATCTCGCCACCACGGGTCGATGAGGACGAGGGGGCCATTCTGGAAACGAACCATCCATGAGGCTTGTGTAAGCCACCAAGCTGCGATTGGAGAATCGATTGTGGCTTCCATTTGCGCTTTCAGTTCAACTCCTCTGCATACCGGTTGCGTCCGGTGTTCGGGAATCACCCAGTCTGCCATGGTATCGCGAACGCTCACAGGACCTTCAGGTTCACCCTCGCGTGAGCGCACCCGCTTGAGGCGAAGCCTCAAGATGACAACCTGAGTCGGAAAAGCGATGTCTCGCAGTGGGAAGCACTCCGTGCTACTCGTACTCACCCTACTGCTGACCGCCTTGTTGCCGGGCGAAATCATACCGGTTGAGGTGCAACAAGAAACGCCACCGGCTTGGCCTGAAGGTAGCAATGCATACGATAACATGGTCTCAATGGCGGATTTTGGTTACCGCCAGATTGACTCTACTGCAAATGTGAATGCACGTAATTGGATTGCAAGTGAACTCGAATCGATGGGTTACGAAGTCGAGAGGCAA
The DNA here is from genome assembly GCA_002505685.1 of Euryarchaeota archaeon UBA501. Classification (GTDB taxonomy): domain Archaea; phylum Thermoplasmatota; class Poseidoniia; order Poseidoniales; family Thalassarchaeaceae; genus MGIIb-P. The sequence continues at coordinate 12,591 of DAVT01000070.1, forward strand.
CCCTTCACAACACAAGTCTGTGACAATTGTGAGAACATTGTCGTAACCATCAATGGAACACTAGAGGATGATTGGATTGTGGTTGGAGCCCACCACGATGCTATCTGTTACTCTCCACCACCATTGATTGGTCAAACATACGTTGGTTGTACCAACACCGGTGCCTACGACGATGGTACTGGATCAGGTGCTTTGTTGGAATTGGCGAGAACCTTTGCCGAATGGAATGGAACGCCCCTGCATACCTGGAAATTGGGATGGTGGGACTACGAAGAATGGCAAGGTTCCAGTAGTCCAGAAGGAGGAGGCAAGGGTAGTCTACACTTTGTTGAAGAGCAAATTCCGGGCCACGTCAATGTGACATACATCAACTTGGACATGTTTGCCCTAAACTGGCCCGTCCCGACACCCTTGGCCAGTCAACTCTCTGGTTGTGACGAAGAATTCTGGACATTGTACATGTTTACTTCACCGGTTGATGATTGGTCCTATTACGAAAATGAAGGGCTTGAAGTCACAGACGAATTGATTTCCAATGCCGAATGGTTCCAAAATCATCTCAAGGAAATCAATACCAATTTATCTCACCCAGAAGAATGGGTTCGTGTAATCGACGATACAAAGGGGAATTCTGATCACTACAATTTCATCATGAATAACCACACGGCAACCTGGATACGTGGGCAGCATCAGTATATCCATGAAGAAGGCGATACCTGTGAACAAACACCCAAACACTCCCAAGCAGATTCCGTAACCACTGTCAACGCGATGGCTGGCGGAAGGCCCAATGTCGAATCAGGTTTGCAAACAGGCTTGGATATCGTCGCGACCATGGCTTGGTGGGATTGGGATGCTACGGCAACAGGTGACGTTGAGGATGAGGAAGATGCCGCATTCAATGGAAAGGGAGAACTCTCGATGGTTTTCTTTGTCCCATGGCTAATCTGTTTATTTTGTCTGGTTGGATTTATCACGGTGCGCAGGGATCAATTCCAACTCGGATTTATCATTGAAGAGGAAGAAGAGGTCGAGTACAAACCAGAAAATCAGGTGATTCCATCTGGAAACTCATTGGTTGAGAGTTATCGATCTCGAGTCGTTACATTGTGTGTATTGTACATCGCACAAGGTCTGCCTTGGGGATTCATTACCGTGACTTTTGTCACGTTCCTAGCTGTCGAGGGTGTTTCAGAAGGAATGATTGCGAAGCTTTTGTTGGTGGGTACACTGCCTTGGACGTTCAAGTTCTTGTGGGGGCCGGTGATTGATAGATACCAATACCGCCCCATGGGACGACGACGACCTTGGATCTTGTTCGCAGAAGCAGGAATGATCTTGACCCTTTCACTCATTCTGTTCGTCCCAGATCCCAGTTCAAACTTCAATGCCGTTGTTGGGATTTTCCTTGTGTACAATGTCTTCACTTCCCTGCAAGATGTCAGTACAGATGCCTTAGCAGTCGACATCCTTCGTTCTGATGAATTTGAAAAAGTCAACAGTTACATGTTTAGTTCGAAACTGGTGGGTGGGATGATTGGCGGGGCAGGGCTTGGTACAATCATTGGTTTCATTGGCATCAAGGGCGCGATTTTACTGCAAATTCCAGTTCTTTTGCTGATTATGATGGTTCCCTTGTTCATGACGGAGCGCCCTGGTGATATTCGATTTCCATGGATTAAAGCGGAGCGTGAAATATGGTCTGAACCGAAAGAAGAACAACGTAACTTTGCGCAAATTCTCTCAAACATTCGAACCGCATTTTCACTACGCTCAGCTCAACTTGGAATTGTACTGAGTTTAGCGAAATCTTTGTCCTTCTTCTTGATTCCAATTTTACCAATTCTATTTGTGCGAGAGTTGGGCTGGGAAGAGGCAGGTTTCAACGCCACAAAGGGTGGTTTGTTGGTGCTTGTATTGATGCTAGGTTACATTATAGGTGGGCAATTGGGGAAGCGATTCGGAGGTAAATCGATCATCATATACTCCACTTTGGCACTGGTCATGATTAGTATTACTTGGGGGTCTACCGAACCACTGTGGGACAACCGAATCTTCTTGGTTTCAATTTGGTCAATGCACACATTCTGCCAGGGTATGGTTTACATCAACATCTTCTCCCTAATGTTGAAAATCACTTGGCCTGAAGTGGGAGGTACACAGTTTACCGCCTACATGGCAATGATGAACCTTTCAGCCGTAATCGGTTATGCCTTGACTGAACCGTTTGCAAATCGATTTGATTATTCATCGCTGATTATCCTCGGTGCAGTCCTCGAGTCGATTATCATCCTCTGTGTGATGTTCATCGACCCTGATGAAACACGCCGTGTACTTGGAACTTCAACAACTGAAAATGCTTGATTAGAGGTAGTCCTCTAGATTGTCCGAGCCGCCAACAAAGATGGGGTCGTCACCACGGATATCGAAGACAACTGGTACAGTACGATGACCAGTCATTGCAACGAACTCCATCCTAAGTTGGCGATCCTTCTGCACATTAACTTCTGTCCAAGATAATTTGTGGCCATCGAGATATCGCTTCGCCTTGAAACAATAAGGACAAACATCCGTGCTGACGATGAAGAAATCAGAATCTGCCCGATTCAACAATGCCATCGCCCGTTCGCTCATGGACCTCGCAAGCAGTTGCCCTTCATCAACCGTTGTCTGCGATTTGTGCAGTTGTTTGCACCCAATTCACCAATTCTTGTTGTTGGGCTAGGTTGACCATATGCCCTTTGTGATGTCGAATGATTGTGACATCCCAACCTGCCTCGTTGAAAATTTCCACCGTTTGATCCGCCTGCCACATCGGCACGATGTGATCGGATTCACCATGCATTGAGATGAGGCGCTTTGATTCGCATTCAGCCAAGGCGAGACGGAGTTCAACAGGACGTGCACTCTTTCCCCCAATGACAATTACACCAATAATTTGTGCAGCGAAATCGGTTGCCAGCAATTCTTGAGCCAATGCACTACCTTGACTGAATCCACCCACAATCAGTGGACCTTGAGGGATTTGAGAAATTAGAGATGACAGACTCTCATCGACTTGAGCTAGAGTTTCACCATCGAGTGGTGTCTCCGGAGGGGCGTCTCGAATCCACCATCCACTTCCACGCTCGGGGTGCTTGAATGGGCCTTCGGGCAACAATATGTTCCAACCCGGAGGGCAAAGGGTTTCAGCCAAAGGACGAATCATTTCAGGTGTACCAGTCAAGCCATGAAGCATGACCAAGGTGCCCATTGAATCCCTCACAGTTCCCAAGAATTGGTCAAACCACCTGCGACGACTAAGCGGATGTATGAATCACCTGTCTGTGTGATGGTTAGGGTGTAATCACCACTTGGGTAGGGTATGGTTCCAAGGTTTCCTGATTCCTTGGCACCCGAGCCCCATTGGCGAGACAAAGGAGAAGCGGAAGTGTGATCTCGAAGAGTGAGTGTACCAGTGCTAGACCCACCGCCCATTTCTGCATCGAGCCAGTAAATCATCTGGTCATATGGCCCCTGACTGGGGTGGTCACCAACGAAGAAGGAGTCGGTAATTTCGACCTCTGGCGCCCCTGCATCATGGTCCCATTCTTCAGCGAAGATATCTCCAGCCCGTATGAACCATACATTCCCTGTATGTTCATCTCCATTACCCGTTAGCATCATTCGAAGCTGCAAATTATCTGCTGAGTCATACCATGTCATTGAGCCTAGGAATCCGGCCCAACCATCGTAGGTGTAGGTTAGAATCTGGCCATCAGTTGAGGTAGCAGACAT
>DAVT01000115.1 GCA_002505685.1 Euryarchaeota archaeon UBA501
TGTACGTCCGGTTTGCCAGAATTCTTTCAGATCAGGTGCGGGGTTGTCCTTGGCGTGTTCAACTCCAAAGGGAACATATCCCCTCTGGTTGCTTGATTGATTCCACCTCATCTTCGTTGAATCATCCATGTTGAAGAATGTCTCACTGACCTCGTAGGCCCTGTCGATGTCACCCAAAGGAATGCCATGTCCGGTCAATGCAAAGAATCCAATATCTTCCAGAGCAGCACCCATTTTTCCAATGAACGCTACTCTTGTATTTTCATCACCCTCGGTGTATTCTCGCAGGTCTAGAGTGGGAATCGAATCTCTTGCCATACAGGCAAGCGCAACTCGGGTGCCCATGAATCCTTCGTGGATTCACTGCTCTGATTCATACTTTTCACGCAGTTGTTCAATCGTCCAACCCGCATCGAGTGCATCTTGAACTTGTTGAGGTGACCAACCTGGGAAATTGTACCCATCCAATTGGGGTGCGCCAAAGACACCGTCATCCTGCCCAACCGCAACTTCTCTAGCTTCGCTACCTGCGTTGGGCCCCACACTTGTCCCATCTAGAATCACCGCACCTTGCGGTGCAGCGTCTTCATCGCCATCCCATGCTTCAGAATCCAAATCGCCTACATCATCGACAAGAACATTTCCTGCTGATTCCATACGGCTATTGTACAACATCAGCCCCAATGCACCCATCAGTCCAATGGCGGCCAGAATCAGTAATACGAAGAATACCTGAGCTGCTTTTCGGTCCATTGCATCTTCGCGGAATGGTCCAGTTTCGTCCTCTACTTCTTCTGTGGAATCCGTGTTGTTATTCTGATCTGGATTTTGCGTTTGTGGCAATGAACATGGTACCGTTTCATTGTCGGGAACTCCATCCAAGTTCGCGTCTGCGGTTTGAACCGCTAGGGACGCATCAATGGCTTGTTCCCAAGCCCACAATACTTCATCGCCATCATGGATACAATCGCCATCTGTGTCTGGGTTTTGTGCATCTCCACCATTTTGATATTCTTGCAAATTGGCCAATCCGTCTCCATCGGAGTCCAGATTCTGTTCGGAATTGGTTGAACCGGGAACGGCTGACCATGAGCGATTGAGTCCATTTTGGACCTCCCAGAAATCGGGCATCATATCTCCATCTGTGTCCGTTGAAGTATCGAATCTGAACCAATCTTCTTCGAACATCATTGTTTGGTGTTGTGCAAGTTCAAAATGTTCGATTGCAATTCCCATTTCGCGATTTCTCAACGCGCTATTGCTCCCCCAATTTATGCTGCTGAAAAGGCTCCATTTTTCGTCGACAATCAAACTCTTGTCATGCAGTTTGGTGATGTCATCTGAAGTGGCCATAATTCGCGCTTCAACATCCAAGCCTTCGGTCATGTTCAGGCGGTGGTTGAAGTGATTCACTGTTTCACGGATGTCGTCGTCTTGAGCAACATAGTACCCATTGATGAGCAATCGAACAGAGACGCTGCGGTTGGCTGCTCGCTCAATTGCATCGATTAGCGGGTTGTCCCCATATCCCCAGTGCCATCCCAAATCCAGATATTGCACGGCAAGATCGATTGAGTCTTCTGCTTGATCAATCATCCATACCAGAGATTGAATACAATCGTCAGGGCAGGTCAAGAGAAGTGCTCCAAACGGACCTTCATAGGTCAATGCAGGCGGCTCCATAGGCCCAAAGTTCGTCGATGCAGTGGGCCGGGACCAGCCTGTGGGTCGCCCCATAGAAGTGGGAATGTCATCGTGACTCATGATGTGCAAATGGTTTTCATTTTCATCCCATGATAGTCGGGACATAACGAGGTCAGCAACATCCTGACTGTTGATGATGATGCCTGAGTCACGATTACCAGCATCTCCATCCAATGGGAATGTAGAGCGTTTCCAATTTCCACTTCCCATCCAAACACTATCGCCGTCGCGTACTGCAACCTTCGAGTGGATGTATCTGTAGGGTGCATTTGGTGCATTTTCCCCACTTGGATCTACCATCCAAAGTACGTTACATCCCACACTGTGCAATTCATCCGCCCATCCTCTTTGATTTTCAGAATCGGAAGCCTCACCGAGGATTTGACCCTCTAGCAGGATGGTACATTCGACGCCTCGCAGTACTGCAGCTTCAATGGCGAGGAATAATTCCGGCGAATTGAATTGATAGACGTGGATGTGCAATGAGGTGGTTGCACCTGCAATCCAGTCAACCATTTGCTGCAAGGTTCCCTGCGGGGAATTTGTGGGAGTCAACGTACCTTCGGCTCCAAAGTATCCACTGTCACAGAACAAACTTGAACCTAATCTTAGCCAACGATATTCCCAATCTGCTGATGTATCTGTATCGGGCAAATCATCACAGCCGTCCCCGCGCATCAGGATGAGGCCAGCCATATCAGAAGGTGGCATTTCTAGAGCCAATCCGCTCCATCCCTCAATTTCAGCGAATCCAGAACCGTACACAAACGCATCTACCACGGTATCGTCAGGGGCAATTAGTTGCAGGGCCCCACCACTATTGGTGAGCCAAGGTATGTCATTTGCAAACAGAGTATTGGCATCAATTGCCTCAGGTCCTCCATCTGCAAGCAAGTTCGCTGGTTCTTCTGTGACGACAATCGATTGTCCGGGTTCAAGGATGTGATTTACCATCAACCATTGTTGCGTACTATCTGCAGCGACTCGAGCAATACTCCAGCCTCCCAAATCTACCCAAGTATCGCCGGTATTGGTAATCTCAAACCAGTCGTTTGACCGACCATAGGATGCCTCTGCTGGCATCACCCGTGAGAATTTGATGGTCATACTTCCATCGTATGAATGGATGAACGGATTTTCTTGACCCGGTGTCGGCCAGAGCGTCTGGCGAGTTTCCGAACCCCCATCTCGTGATTCTAGAGTTTCACAGTCTGTACTGGTGTCCCAAGACAAGGTTTGAATTGGATTCCGGTTTGGATCGTAGAGCGTAATTGATTCATTCAGGTTGGTCAGAATATTCTCTTGTAGGTTCAAGACTGCAAATTCTCCAACCCCCAGCATCATCGAGTCATCTGTGTGATTCCACAAGCGGTCAGGTGCCACTACTGCGGCTCCTCCTCCAAGGTCCTGCACCATCCAGCGAGAGAGGTTGACTGGGTATCCTGCCGCATTGTACAATTCGACCCATTCACTCTCTAAACCATCAGTTGGGTTGGAACATTGGGGGCTGACTTCGGAAATCACGATTTCAGTCGGGCCCGAATAGGGTTGCTCGAAAATGTGGTTGGCTTCACCCGGAGTTGGCCATGCGCCAATCACCCACAATTGGCTTGTGCTCGGCCCGGGAACCATGCTCATCCCATATGCAGAGTAATCCCACACGACTGTGTGAACCGAGAGGCCTTGTGCGTCATTCAGTTTCAGATTGCCTTGTGCGTTGGTCAACGAAATCGAACTGTCTCCCAGTGGATACACGACATATTCACCCGGGGCGATGGTCGTGGGTGGCAAGGCAAAACCTGCACCTGAACGCAGTTCCCATCCAGTCAAGTCGACTGTTTGATTT
>DAVT01000003.1 GCA_002505685.1 Euryarchaeota archaeon UBA501
ATCGGACCCGCAAGAAATTCTTTGTCATGATTAACAATGAATTGGGTAGTATGCCTGAAGAGATGTTAGATGAGTTCGTATCTTCGCCCGAGTTCGAACTTTACAAAGAAATGGGCGAACTGTACGGAGAGTGACACAATGGGACTCCTTGAAAAGGCTGGCAAAAAGAAAGAAGATGAGGCACCTAAAGCCACAAAGGCAAAGAAAGCCGCTGCAAAGCCAGTGAAGGCTGCAAAAGCTGCAAAAGCTGCCAAGCCGGCAAAGGAAAAGAAGGCAAAGCAGCCCAGAGAACGCAAGGAAAGGTCACCCCGGGTAATGCCTGACGAGTTCCAACTCGCAGGCCGGGCTTCCAAGGGAGCGCGCCGTTTGGTCGATTTCATTATCTCCTATGCTGGAATTATAGCTCTAATTGCATTTACAGCCACAGGGGCATTTTTTGACCCAACTCTGCTTTTACTTGCTGCTGTAATCCCACTGCTACTCAATATGATCATACTACCAATGAAGACCAATCGGACCGTTGGTATGTTCCTCACTCGTTCACGGTTTGTGAACTCTAAGGGGAATCACCCGCATTGGACTCACTTGTTTTTGTCTAATCTAACGGGCTTGTTGATTATGATTGGTCTTGCTTTACTCGCTATGGGTTCAGGTAGCCTATCCGACCCGAATACAAAGAAACAAGGTACACAAATGCTAGTTTTTGCAGGTGTAATTTTGCTTGTGCCTTTGGCAGATTATGTTGTTACTAAATTGCGAAAGGCCAATGGCCAGAGTCAAAACATGTATGATGCCATGTATGGGTGTTGGTATGTTGTCGCTGAGCGTGCTGAAACTGGAGAAAACCGTTGGATGTCTCGCCTTGAATCACTTGGTGACTGGGGTGAAAAGAAAGGTTGGTCAGGTTCAGCTGAAGATGATGAGGATGCCGAAAACAATGATTGAGACGTTGTCAAGACAATATACTGTCTCGCCCCTGCTGAGTTTACCCAGCAAGATGTACTGAGGTGCAACAAATAATGAGTCCAGAATCTCTGATTATCATTTACGCAACACTGGCTATTGGGGCCTCATTCCTTTGTTCCATACTGGAAGCGGTTCTATTGTCTACCACACGTGGACACGTTGCAGTTCTCGAAGCAAATAATAGTCGAGCCGCACCAATGTGGGTTCGTTACAAAGATGATCCGGAGCGACCATTGACTGCGATACTGACACTCAATACAATAGCCCACACGGTGGGGGCACTAGGGGTAGGTTCAGTCGTAGGAGAGGCATACCCAGGCGAGTATGCACTAGCCATTGCATCTTCAATACTGACGATTGGCGTACTACTATTCAGCGAGATATTGCCTAAGACATTGGGTACATTGTATTGGAAATCTCTTTCTGTTGTAAGTGCATACATGCTCAGATTCTTGATTTTCGTATTAATTTGGGCAGTTGTACCCATTGAAATCATACGGAAAATGTTCCCTGCCGCAGAACAAGAAACTGTCTCTAGGGAGGAACTAGTAGCACTCGCAGATATCGGAGAAGCTGAAGGTGCTATCGAAGAAGACGAAGAGAAGGTCATTACCAACCTTTTGCGTTTGCGGGAGACCTTCGTCAGTGAGGTAATGACTCCAAGCATTGTAATGACAACTGTGCGAGCTGACTGGACAGTAGATACTGCCCGTGCAGAGATTCCCATCATGACTCATGGTCGATTACCAGTGATCGGTGGCTCTAGTGACGAGATTTTGGGTATCGTATTGCGCAGCGATATTCTACGGCGAGCAGCTGCCGATGAAGATGATGTTCTCATGACTGAATTGATGAGACCGGTCACCTTCTGTTCTGAGGAGCAATCCGTTGATGCAGCATTGGATATATTGTTAGATAAGCAAGAGCAAATCATGATTGTAAAGGATGAATTTGGTACTACACGAGGTTTGCTGACAATGGAAGACATTATCGAAACTTTACTCGGAGTCGAAATCGTTGATGAAGATGACTTAGAAGGTATCGAAGAGGGTACAACCGCAGAAGATATGCGCGAATTCGCCAAGGAAAAATTCGCTCACCAAAGTGAAGATGAGATGAATACTGAATCGGAGGAATAGTATGTCAGACGAGTACGTACTCATCTGCGTAGCATGGCCGTATGCGAATGGTCCTTTGCATTTGGGTCACGTTGCTGGATGCTACCTACCTCCAGATATACACGCGAGGTACGAAAGAGCACTGGGTAATCGAGTGTTGATGGTATCTGGGTCGGATGAACACGGTACACCAATCACAGTAACCGCCGAAACAGAAGGCGTAACGCCACAGGAGATTGTGGATAGATATCACGCAGTGAATACTCAGGCTTTACTCGATTTGGGTTGTTCGTGGGAACCCAACATTGACCCAAGGGGAGTGGAATATGGGGGCTCATTATTCAACAGAACCTCTGATCTTGAACACAAGGAGTACGTCAAAAGCAATTTCATCTCGTTACTTGATGCTGGTTTGTTTGAACAAAAGACAATGCAGCAATATTACGAATTACGCAGTGACGGTGGCGGACGTTTTCTACCTGACAGGTATGTAGAGGGTGAATGTCCCAACTGTGGAGCAGATGGGGCACGCGGAGACCAGTGCGATGAGTGCGGAACGACATACGAGGCACACGAGTTGCAGAACCCAAGATCAAAAATGAATCCAGATGCAGATATTGAAATTAGGGAAACTGAGCATTTCTTCTATAGGCTAGATAGATTCCAATCTGTACTTGAGAAACACGCAACAGAGCGATCAACCAATTGGAAAGCGAATGTTCGTGCAATGACAAAACAGTGGCTCGATATGGGTTTACGACCTCGTGCAGTTACACGTGATTTAGAGTGGGGAATCTCACTACCGATGGAAGGAGAACAGTGGATTGGTAAGTGCGTTTACGTTTGGTTTGAGGCTGTTCAGGGGTATTATTCATGTGCACGTATTTGGGCTAGTCGATATGCAAATGAAATGGATTGGCGTAAATGGTGGTGTGTTTCTGAGGACGGTACAGTTCCAAGACACCTCTATTTCCTAGGGAAGGATAACATCCCATTCCATACTGTGATTTGGCCCGCTCTAATCATGGGGCTCAATCATGCAAACAATGGGTTGGGTCCCAATGACGATGTAGCACTGCCCGGCCCAGGCGATTTGGCACTTGAATCCAATGTGCCCGCTATGGAATACCTCATGCTTGCAGGTGGGCAATTTAGCAAAAGCCGGAAGCATGCGGTATGGCTGCCTTCGTTCCTTGAAAGATTCGACCCTGATACACTCCGCTATTACCTCAGCATCAATATGCCAGAGAATCACGATACGGATTTCAATTGGCCTGATTTTGTTGAGAAAATCAATTCTGAATTAAATGGCACGTACGGTAATTATGTCAATCGAGTCATGAGTTTAGGCAATAAGATTGGCGGAGATAACCCACTACTGCACTATGATGATGTGGGCAATTGTGTCGAAGAAGTGAATCGGCTCGAAGAAATATTTGTGCAAATTACACAAAGCCTGAATCGGCATCGATACAAAGAGGCGCTACGTCATGTGATGTCAGCAGCCCAATATGGTAACCAAATGATTCAGAAAGCGACTCCTTGGCAATTTATCGGTAAAGAGCCACAAACTACAGATGGATATGAAGATGATATGAATAATTCACTGAATAAGCTAGCATTCGGTTGGAGATTGGCTCGTTTCCTCGCCATCACCAGTCAACCATTTTTGCCATTTAGTGCACAACGCCTTTGGGAAATGTTGGGTCAAGATGGCAATGTATCAGATGCGTCCTATTCAAGTGCAGTCGATTGGAACATACCGTTAACATGGTCCGATATCAGTAAACCGCTATTTGCGCGCCTAGATTTAGATGAAATTTTAGCGCAGGAAGAAGCACTCGCAATTAACGCTGACAGTCATGAACAAACTGATCCTGGTCATGGTATCAAAGGTAGTGGGAAGAAATCGAAGAGGGAGGAAAAAGATATGACGAAAGTAGTAACAGGTGTGCAGTATTTGGATTTTGAAACATTCTTGTCCATGGAATTGAGAACTGGATTGATTACAAGTGTAGAAAATCATCCGAATGCCGATAAATTATATGTCGTTAAAATTGATGATGGTACAGCGGATGGTCGGACAGTTTGTGCAGGATTGAAGCCCTATTATACTGAAGAAGAAATGGTTGGCAAAACTGTTGTATTCGTCGCTAATCTTGAACCAAGGAAATTGCGTGGAATCATGTCAGAAGGTATGATTTGTGCGGCTGATGATGGTGAAGGTGCCGTAAAATTGGTTACAATTGACGGCGATATACAGGTGGGTTCAAGGGTTCGTTAACTCTCTGGCTGGTCGAAAAATTCCCATTGCGTAGAAACCAACTCCTGTCGGGTACCTGCTTCACGATATGCGCTCAAAGGTTCTTCATTCAACACAAAGAATTGATCTCCCCAGTTGAATGGTGCCAGTACACGTCGTGCTTGATCATCCCGATTCAGTAGCACGAGACAAGTTGCAAGTGCTTCGGCTGTACTCAATCTACCCGGTTTTCCCCACGAAACTGGATTTGCAGCTAATACGAGAGGTAAAGTACGGCCTTCAAGCCTCGGTGAAGATTTGCGAATTTTGCCTAGTGATTCGTCCAATTGTTTCCATGAACAGTCAAGTGCAACCAATCCAGCACCGCGTTCAATCAATGGTAGGTCATCGGGGCCAAGAATCGTACCTGATGACGGGTCCAGTAGAAAACCACGTCTAGGTGGCCGACGTGTATCGAAGTGTAATTGCGCCAAATCTCTGCTTGCAAGCTTGCGTGCTGTGCACTTTTTAGGATCATCCTGTTCAAGATGGATGATGTGCAGGGGCACATCGTTCAACACTAATCACCCCGCAATTCCTTTTTCGCCTGTTCGTATAAGTCTGCCATGGTCAACGGTCGGTCCTGACTACGATTAACACTGGTTTCTTCCTCAGATTCTCTGTCAACCATCAGTTTGATTTGCAGTATCCTCTCAAATTTCTTGATAACACCATCAGTGGGTCTCTTCCCTCCTTCTGTGTGCTGTATGATATTGACTCGCTCAGCCATTCGTTTTGCGAGTTCACGTTGATCCCAACCGAGATTTTCTCTTGTAGAACGTATTGCACTCGCAAAGTCTGATCGTAGTACCTTTGATTGTCGAACCATGATGTCTTTACCCTTCTTGCCGACACCCCCATAACCACCACTAGTGCGTCTATTGGATGTCCTACTACCTGCAATGCTAGGTTTTCGGGTAGATGCAGAATTGACTTCAAGACCCATTTTTTCGATGCATTTCAAGCAGGCCTCGATTTGTGAACGACCACTGGCAGCCGTACGTGTACCTACTTTCACAGCCCCACATACTTCGCAGTCACCCATGACTTCACCAGTTATTGGTGAAGGCCGTGAGTTTTGAAGTTTGACTTTGTGAGTAATCTGAGGGCAAGTATTCATCAACAATGTCTGCAACGTATAACCATGTCCAGTGACTCTGATTCAATCAGCCCTTCCTCGGATGATAATCGGGGTAAGCGTGATGACGATGGAATGGAAGGTCAGTTGCAACGACTGGAGAAGGATTACCGCGAGTTAACTGAAAAGGCTCAGAACCTTCTAACTGAGCGTGTATATTTGGAAAATGAAGTCGGGCAGCAGAAGAAAAAGGTCAACCGTTTGGAAGAAGAAATCAGAATGCTACGTTCCCCACCGCACATTGTTGGTCATGTCCAAGATTGCATCGATGATGAGAGGGTAGTCGTACGTTCATCCAATGGCACCGTATTTTTGGTATCTGCAAATCAGCGAATCGATTCTGATTTGCTTAAGCCTGGGGCAAGAGTGGCACTAAATCAAGACACGTTATCTGTCATACAAGTACTACATGATGCATGGGATCCTTTGGTTACAGGGGCTGAAATGGTCGATGAAACCGGCATCACTTACGATGATCTGGGTGGGTTAGATGAACAAATTCAATTGATACGAGAAAGTATTGAACTACCTCTCACATCCCCTGAGTCATTTACCCGCTTTGGTATCAAGCCACCAAAGGGAGTTTTGCTAGTTGGACCACCCGGTTGTGGGAAAACTATGTTGGCCAAGGCAGTAGCATCATCCACAGATTGTGCATTCATTCGATTGGTAGGTAGTGAACTCGCACAGAAATATATTGGCGAGGGTGGACGAATGGTCAGAGAACTGTTTGATTTGGCTAGAGAAAAAGCTCCTTCTATTGTCTTCATAGATGAAATTGATGCGATTGGAGCAAAGCGATTGGATACAGCAACCAGTGGAGACCGTGAAGTACAGCGTACATTGATGCAATTGTTGGCTGAATTGGATGGTTTTGATGCACTGGATGATGTAAAATTGATCTCCGCTACAAACAGACCTGACATTCTCGATGAAGCGCTCTTGCGACCAGGTCGTTTTGATCGAATCATTGAGATTCCATATCCTGATGAAGAGGGTAGAGAGGCAATCCTGTCTATTCATATGGGTAAAATGCCAATGTCAAAATCATTGACCGTGTCAAAAATTGTCTCCCAAACAAAGGGATTCAGTGGAGCAGATTTGAAGGCGACATGTGTAGAAGCGGCTATGGTTGCAATACGTTCAAACCGTAAATCAGTAAATGCTACCGATTTCAGAACCGCCATCAGCAGAATTACTGAGAAAAAGGCCAATTCAAGTCGTGGCGATGCACCAGAAGATCTATTCCACTGAGGATAACGCTCATTTGGTGAATGCCTAAGCAGTCTCCATGACAGCCTTAGTCGAATGCGTGCCGAACTTTAGTGAAGGCCGTGATTTGGATATAGTCGACAAAATTGTGAACAGTGCGCGTGGTATTGAAGGGTGCTCGCTTTTGTCAGCAGAACCCGATTCTGATTACAATCGGACAGTGGTTACTTTGGCAGGTGAACCTACTGCGGTTAGTGAAGCAGCATTTCAGATTATTCAGTCTGCAATGGAACACATCGATATGCGCGAACATACTGGTGAGCATCCACGACTTGGTGCAGTTGATGTATGCCCATTCATACCCCTGCGAGATTCGTCGTATGCCGAATGTGCAGATTTGGCGAAGGCACTCGGCCAACGTGTAGCTTCTGAATTGAAATTGCCTGTGTATTATTATGGAGAGGCCGCAACTCATCCTGATCGTACTGTCCTTTCGAACCTCAGGAGGGGGGAATATGAGGGGCTTGAGGCGCGATTGACTGGAGGCGATAATCCACACACTGAAACAACAATGTTACCCGATACCGGACCAACTGAATGGAATGAACTAGTTTCCAAATTTGGTGCCGTGGTGATTGGTTCAAGGCCAATTTTAGTTGCGTATAATGTCAATATCGACGAGGCGGATGCCAAGGTTGCCAAAATTTGTGGAACAATCGTTAGAAGTTCGGGCAGGCTGATTAAGTCTGGAGATAAACGGATGCGCGTTTCAGGAATGCTCGATAAAGTGCAAGGTATGGGCTTGCCCCTCGAAACCCATGGTATAAGCCAAGTAAGCATGAATTTGCAAGATGTATCGATAACAGATATGCATGATGCTTACGAATGTATACGTACACTCGCTGCGGATCATGGTGTAGATGTTTGTGGTAGTGAATTGGTAGGCCTTGCACCTCTGTCATCATTTTTGAATGCAGGTAGATGGTATCATGATACACCAGAAAGTGCTACTGAAAGTGAATTGGTTGCTGCTGCAGTGGAAGGTCTGGGTCTTGATTCACTTTCTCCATTCGTACCTGATGAACGTATCATTGAGTATGCTGCGGGGGCGATGTCATGAGTGAATATGGTAACATGTCTTTGGATGAATATCGGGATGCGCTTGCGTCAAAAAATCCAACTCCAGGAGGGGGGACTGCCTCGGCCATTGCGCTTTCTCAAGGGGCTGCATTGGCTATAATGGTCTCAAATTTGACCACTTCTAGTGAAAAATGGTCTGAAGGGTGGGAAGATGCGGAAATATGCCGAAATATCGCGACACCATTACTTGAACGAGGTCATGAATTGGCCTACGAGGATGCTCATTCCTTTGATGCTGTAATGGACGCCTTCAAGATGCCAAAGGATACTGAACTACAAATCGACGAAAGGAGGCAAGCTATTCGTAACGGTACTCTTGAAGCAGCTCAAGTTCCGATGGAAACTGCACGTTTGGCATATGGGTTACTGGAAACGCTGTCCCCCTTGGCTCAAACGGGGAATTCGAACGCTGTCACAGATGTTGGTGTTGCTGGATTATTGATCAGCGCTGCATGTAAGGGTGCGCTACTCAACGTTGAAATTAATCTCAACTCGTTACCGGATGATATGGGTTCAGAACTTCGCAGTGAACTGGAATCACTTCGAAATAGTTGTCATATTGCATCTCGAGAAGTCATGAAGTCGGTTAACTCCCGTATGCATTCCTGAGAGCTTGTGCAAGTCGATCCATTGCTTGAACGATATCATCAACACTCACTGCACCAATGCTGATGCGAAACCATCCTGAATCTTGCTCTAACCCAAATGCTTGGAAGGGTACAACGGCAACACCAGCCTCCTCCAGTAACCATACTCTAATCTCTTCGTTAGTCTCGCAACCAATAATGTCGAATATGTCAAAATGTGTTGATAGGTATATGCCACCTTCGGGTTCTACATAAGACACGCCATAACGATTCAAGTTGTCTAAGCCGTTTTTCAAAGCGGACATGCGTTTGTAAATACGTAGATCTAAATCGTCAAAGAAATCTTCCAACATGCTGGTTTTGCTGTATAATTTGGCCGCTGCTTTTTGGATAGGTCGAGCTGGCCATGCACCCATATGTCCAATCAGTGCGATTACTGGTGCTGCAAGTGATGGCGGTAATGCCATCCAACCCAATCGCAAACCAGTACCTGTGAGCGATTTTGATATGGCATCCAATGTGATTGTATAATCAAAAATTTCAGGACACACCTGTACAGGGTGTACATGCTCAACTCCTTCTGCAGTCATCGTCGAATATACCTGATCATATACGAGAATAATCGGTTTTTTACCTGTGGATTTTCGTGCAGTATTTTCTTTGACTATAAGTTCACAAATTCTCTGTAACTCACCTCGTGTAAAGCAAGTTCCGGTTGGATTCAATGGGCTATTTAGGATGAGAACTCTAATGTCCTCTATGTGATGTGAAATTGATTCTGCAGTGGGTAGAAAGCGAGACTCTGGAGTCCCCATTAGTGGAATATCTATTGCATCATTTAGGTGAACATAGTAGTGGTTATTCCATGCTGGTACACCATGGGCTAATCCATCTCCGGGTTCCAAAAACAATCTGAATGACGCGTAAAGTACGGGCCGTGCTCCGGAACCAACAATGATACCGTCTGAACCAACGTCTAAGTCGTAACGATGAATCATCCAATCCGAAAGTGCCTCACGCAATTCTGGTAAGCCCGCGGCGGGAGGATAATTTGTATCACCATCATTGACGGATTCGATAATTGCATCAGTCAGGTAACTCGGTACGTCAAATTGAGCAGGTGAGAAGTCACCCACTGTAAAGGGTGCCACCGATTTCCCTTCTGCAATCATTGCCCTTACACTTGCGGCGATGCTGAGAATGCGACTGCGTTCCATTCCGTTTGCCATTTCCGAAAGGCGCCACGAAATGGAATCATCCATATTTGTCCCTTGAGCACTCCGTTCTTAGCCTGTCCGGCCCACCAAGCACGGGAATAACCCTCAAGTGGCTCAATCTATCGCACATCTTCATGGGTCTGGAGTCTTTGGCGCATGGTTTGCCCAATCCACTCCCTACTCATCCTGGATATGACGGTACTGTTGATCATGCTCCAAAACGTAAGGATATCTTGTCCACTAGTGAAAAGCGTCTTGCTCTGAGAAATGCATTACGATATTTCAAGTCAGAGGATCATGATACACTCGCATCGGAATTTGCCGATGAATTGACGCGTTATGGTCGAATATACATGCATAGGTTGCGGCCTACATTATACGAAATGCGTGCACATCCAATACAAGAATACCCAGCAAAATGTAAGCAGGCAGCAGCCATTATGTTGATGATTCAAAACAACCTTGATCCCAATGTGGCTCAATTCCCACATGAATTGATAACTTATGGAGGGAATGGCGCAGTCTTTCAGAATTGGGCACAGTACCATATTACCATGGGCTATCTTTCACAAATGACTGAGCATCAAACCTTGGTTATGTATTCTGGACACCCCATGGGACTTTTCCCAAGCCACCCGGATGCACCT
>DAVT01000080.1 GCA_002505685.1 Euryarchaeota archaeon UBA501
AGCAAGATGGGTATGCTCAAAATCACCATGGCAAAGAGCATCAAGCGAATCGCAGA
Source organism: Euryarchaeota archaeon UBA501 (assembly GCA_002505685.1). Taxonomy (GTDB): domain Archaea; phylum Thermoplasmatota; class Poseidoniia; order Poseidoniales; family Thalassarchaeaceae; genus MGIIb-P. The sequence goes on from DAVT01000080.1 coordinate 57, forward strand.
AGAGCGTGTTGCCCGCAAATTCCCGAACCTAGAGGTTCTCAACTCGTATTGGGTTGGCGAAGATGGAAAGAACAAGTTCTTCGAAATCATCCTCATCGACCCAAGCCACCCGTCGATTCAGAACGACAAGCAACTGGGTTGGATTACAAAGAACCGACACACAGGCCGAGTGTACCGTGGCAAGACCAGCGCTGGCAAGCGCGGCCGTGGTCTACACAACAAGGGCAAGGGCGCAGAGAAACTCCGCCCATCCCTCAAAGCCAACCTGAACCGTGGCAAGTAAGCCCAAATTCAGGCCCAAGGTTGATGGGCAGCCCCGTTTCACCACACTCCGATGGGCGAAGCCACTGCCGCCGAGATTCGTGGAATGCCGGTGATCTTGCCGGATGGCCGTTTTCTGGGCACAGTCCACGATATGGTTGTGGATTCAGACTCATGGTCGTGCACACATTTGTTCGTGACCAACCCGCCAGCTGAACTGGTAGAGGACCGCATCCATGTGGCCATTCCATGGCGATGGATTCGGGCGGTCGAGGATGTCATCCTCCTGCGTTGGTTTCCACCAACACCCATTCCCAAAGAACCAGTGAACCCTTGAAATGGGATGGGTTTGCCCGCATCTTTAGGGCGCTGCCTGCGAAAGCGGGCGTCGTTCTGTTGAATCGCGAGGGAGAACAGTGTTTGAATTACATGTGTTGGGCACATCCAGCGCCCGCTTTGCACATGGTCGTTCAGTCTCAGGTTCAGTCCTGAATACACCCGGTGGATTGGCCCTCATCGATTGTGGAGAAGGCATGCAGAAGCGCATGATTGATCACAACAGGGCACTGAAATCAAGCGGTTCAGAACATCGGACACGTCTTTCGCGTACGCGCGTGATTTTCCTCACACATGGACATCTTGACCACACATGGGGCTTGCTGCCGTTATTGCAAACGTTGGATCTGGATGGCCGCAGAATTCCCTTGGTTGTCATGGGACCAACCACCCAAGATGCAATCGATTGGGCAACACAACATCCTGGAGAAGCACCTCCCGCAGACAGTGGTATTTCGCCCACAGATCTTGCCATTCTGTTCTCACAATGGCAAATGATTGGCACCAAGGATAGTGAATCATCTTACCAAATCGATTGGGTTCTATTGCCCATTGACGGTGATGAGCCGTTCAAGTGTCCAATTCAACCCTTGAGCGGTGTTTCAGTGACAATCGTACCTACACACCACGGTGTCCCATCATGTGGTTATCATTTCGAAACCAATCGGAAATCGGGCAAATTCGATCGAGAACGTGCCGAAGCGTTGGGACTATCCAAAAGCCAAATTGGGGATTTAGCAGAAGGTCACGATTTGACCCATGAAGGGGAACTGTTGTCCGCTCAGAGTTTCAGGGGAGAACCTCGGCCCAATTGCAGTTTGATGATCAGTGGAGATACGGCCTTTGGTCCAAAGGGTTTCAACGCAAATTCGCTACCATGCCCCCCTCAATTGCTGCTTCACGAAGCGACCTTTTTGGCCGACAAACAAGACAAAGCTGCCGAATACTTCCATTCGACTGCAGCAGATGCCGCACGTCATGCCTCATCCTGCAAAGCGAGCGCCCTCGCACTGACACATTATTCCAGCCGAATTGAGCGTCTTTCAGCCTCGGTTAGCGAGGCGAGAGAGCATTTTTCAGGCTCGGTTTCAGCAACAATGGATGGCGATTGGTTCGAAATTCATCCCGATGAATTGTTCCATCATGTACGCGTAGAAACAGGTTGGAACAAGTTGAAACTATGACACACTGCCATGGGCGACCTTCAAAGGTAAACGAATCAAGCGAGTGGACATGCGACACGTGCGTGTAGTGCTGTTACTCGTCACCCTGCTCGTGACATCTTCACTTCCACTCACATCTGCCAGCGAAGCTCGGACCACACTTTGTGAAGAGTTTGATTTGGGCACAATTCCGCAAACCATCACGATTGATGATCAAGAATGTGCAAGGATTGCATTGGGAGAGTTGCAACCTGGAACCATCGTTGAGTTCGATGTCAATGCAGACGTCAACTTTGACTTCCTCGTTTTCCGTAATACCGGATTACCCTCTTATCAAAACGACCAATTCTATCGCTCAACGACCTATTGGGCTGAGGATACGGTATTCGAAGACATGGTTGGTTCAGCGATTTGGCACTGGACGGTACCCACCGATGAAAGCGCCAAAAATTGGTTTGTTATTCTAGACAATTTGGATCACGATGGAGACGAAGGAGAAGGTGCCTTGGGCGGTAGTAGCTTAATCGTCTCATTGGATGTGACATTTCCGACCTCGAGTTATTGGAGTTTACACGATAGTTTGGTGAAATTGGGTGTGGGCAGTCATACCAAATTGGTAGACGAAAATCTGCTGAATTTGGATGAGGGCACCCAAGTCTCGATTCGGGCCCTCCCACTTCTAGGTGATCCAGATTTGTTTATTCTCACAGAGAACCAACGGGCGAGTTACCTTGATGGAAACGCACCAGAATTCCGAGTCACTGATGCCGACCTGTTGAGCATTACGTCTGAGGGTAGTGTTACTTGGACAGTCGATGCCACACATGCGAATCAGCCGTTGTGGTTGTATGCGGATAACGAAATCGGACCGACAGGGGGCGGAGATGGTTCTAGTGAAGCGATTTTTACCGTCATTATCGAATTATTACCTATCCTTGATGCAACCATCACCGCAACATCAGTATCGCTTGATGTGGGGGAACAAACTACAATTTCAGCGACCGATACACCCAATCGTTCCAATCAGATTGACACGAGCGCATACGAGTGGGATTTGGATGGCGATGGAACCTTTGAATTGACGGGTCCCTCAACGGACATATCGTGGCCAACCGAAGGGACATTCACAGTGTCTCTAAGGGTCAATGGTATGGATGGTCGAACCGACACGAGTACGTTGTCGATAGATGTCTCAGACCAAACCAACCCGGTACCCATCATCAACGGAGGCAATAGCATTGTTCGCGGCTTTAGTGAAAATTTTACTGTGACCAGTTCTTCGACCGATAATTTTGGAATCGATCGGGAAGAATGGTATGCTGACGGTGTCTTCATCAGGTCAGATTCAGGTACCGGGAATTCCTTCACTTACAGTTTCTCTTCGGAAGGAAATCATACCGTGACTCTGAAAGCATTTGATTTGGCAAATTTGTCGACTTCGTTGTCAATTAATGTCACGATTTTGGACAGAACTCCACCGGAACTTGAGGCCATTACGGGCCCTACAGAAGTAAGGGCAGGAGAAGAAAATACATGGCGAATCAATGGAACAGATCCTGAATCAAATGAACTTACATGGTTTTGGGATTTTGATCGCTCTGTAGATGCCGATGGGAATGGAAAATATGCAGATGATTACCAAGCCTCAGGAGATATTGTCCAGTGGACTTTCACCAAAGGTGGAGATTACTCCGTGACCTGTAGGGTGACCAATGAACAAGGATTGACCTCCACACGTGAAATCAATGTCTACGTCGAAGCCGCGCCGGCGGAGAAATCAGCGACCATGATGTATGTCTACGCGGGCGGAGGAATTTTCCTTGCACTCGCTGTAATCGCTGGCGGTATTTTCCTCTTCAGATCCATGAACAAGCGACGAGCTCATCGAGAATTGATGGAAGCAGAAGCAGCGAGAATTGCAGCTGAAGAAGCAGAAGCAAATCGAGAAGTAGGTCGAGATGAGCAACTTTCCATGTTCCAAAACCGTGGCGGTTCTACCAGCGGTTTCGCTCGAAGCGGTGGCGACGAAATGGCCGAAATTGCAGGTGTAGGTTCCGGATATGGTGCTCAACAACCAATGGTCAATACGCCGGTGCAATCTGCTGATGACGCAGCTCTTCTGTCAGCCTTTGAAGAAGAGGAAATAGAACCTGCACCTAAACCGAAACCTGAACCGGAAACCAAGCCTCAGGGAACAGCCCCAGTATCTTCGGGTAAAAGCAGTGTTTTGTCCAGTGGAATTGAGTTGCCAAGCATCCTCAACCAAACAACCCCCAAAACAAACCCGGAACCGGTTGCATCAACCCCTCCAATCCAAACAACTCCTGAGCCTGAAACCGTCCAAGAAGAGACCTCACCCCAAACCACCGAAGTCGTTGGCACATGTGGCGAATGTGGGCAGCAATATGTTGTGGACATGCCTCTCGACATCCAACAAGCACAAATCGACTGTCCAAAGTGTGGAAACCGGAGTACAATTCGGCGCTAATTTTCATCTTTCGAACGGCCTTCTCTCGCGCACAAGGGTCGGAGACCCTTTAGGCAGACCGAGTCGCAGTCAATTCTGATGGAGGACTCCACACGGCTTATTCTCGCGGCCCCTCGCTCTCGAGATAGGACGAGTTTGGCTCTTGTTTTGGTCCTAATTTTACCCATGCTGAGTCCATTAATTGCTGTGGAGGCATCTCAAGTCCGAGCCGAAGATTTCGGAATTGTATCGGAATTGAATGAAATTCTTGAAACACGAGACACGGTCCTCGACAGTGAAGTGATTGAACTTCAGGCTGAAAATTCACTTTCCCCAGTTCGAAACGGCGTTCGCAGCCTAGGTTCTGAAGACCCACTGACCCACATGGATACCGCTTTGGGTGGGTTGGGTGTAGAATCATCCTATCCAACTGGATTTGAACACCCAGAACCGATAGACATCTTACTCGGAGAGGACGCACCACCTGGATTGGTAGACACCATTTGGGGTACTTTGGTCAATATCACCGATTATGTGATTTGGACCGAATATCAAGCTCAGGACAATGGCCCTCACCACGAGAAGTTCACCGTAGTACCGTTTTCATCATCTTTGTTCAGTTTGTTTAGCCAAACGCCCTTAATGCATGAAATTGACATTGATGGGGATGATGACCCGGACACAAGCCAAGTTGAGAACCCAGATGTCCGTGTAGGAATTACTCTCGGATTCAATCCTGCTGCGGGTCAAGGTTGGGGCTTGCTTGGAGGTACACCTCCTACACAGTTGTGGATTGAACCTACCATCGAATACCGTGTAGAAGTTATCAATCCAACAGACCCAATTTGGACAAACATGGAATCATTTGAGGCCACATTGCTCAAACCATTTGCTTACGGTATCAATCCGACACAATCTGGGGAATCCTATGTTTGGTTGATTGATTCTCATTTTACAATCCCTCCAACAGATTGGGCACTACAGGTTGGATTTGAGCGATTTTGGTTTGATCTAACCGCTGCAGGAAGTGAATTGCTTGTAGCACTGGGCGCTCTTTTTGCAGGATTTGCGAATGATCTTCCCGATAATTCAACGGATACAGGCATCACGATTGCAGCACTATCCGCTCCGATTTCAATTCAGATTGATAATGGGGGGCAAACCGATTGCCCTTCACACTACCAACCAACTGCGCATCATCTGAATGCTTCATGGGATCATGATTGTAGGATTGGGGTTGGATTTGGTTATGCACATTTTTCTCCTGAGGATGATGGTGAACGAGATGTTTGGGAATTGTCATATCTAGAGGTCGGCGTTCATCCAAACTCCACCGATTATCGATTACCATCCATTGTAGATTTGACCATTCGAACCGATAGCGTTCTGCCTTCAGGTTCTGGAACCGTTGGTGAAGATGGATTGACCACCATCGAATACTATGCTGATAGACGGGCCGATTTGTGGCTGCATTTCCACGAGAACAAAAGCGCCTACAAAGAGAGTGCAAGCGAGCCCTATGGAAACGTTTCTGATACACTCGTTTGGCTTAGGGGAATGCCCTCCGGTTCGATGAGTCCTTTGGAAATCGAGCGTTGTTTCCAAATGCTTGGTAGTGCTTCCCAACCCGAGTTACCGGGGCAAATACCATCTCAGTTATCGTTGATATTGGGTATCAAGAATTTCACTCGCGACTCAACTCCAAACGTGAATGACCCAACCCTTCCTATCGACCCACAAAATCCTCCAAATACCCTCGTTCTATTGAGGTCAACAGAATCGGTCACATCAGTCGATTATGTGTCGTGGTTCTTACGAGAAGGCGTCGAGACAGATCACCGAAAAACACGGCTGAATGCAGTAGATTTGCCCACGGGATTGATTCTGTATGGTGATTTCTGGTTGGGGGGAAGTGAAGAACAAGAGATTGGCACACTCGATGACAGTCTCGATATTTTGTCGAAGATATTGGACGTCACAATTCTAGCAGTCGTGGATATTTTCATCGACATTTCAAATGTAATCAATAGCATTCCAAATGCCCTTGTTGATGTCATCAGTGGAAGCACAGGGAGTGCAAGTCAGGGTACGGCAATCCATTTGGAAATGATGACGCATTTCGAAGTTGGACGGCAACCGATGCCGATTGGTAGTATCGAATTGGCCATGGGCTCAAGTGATATTCCGGTTGGATACGGGCCGCATTTATTGTTGGCCGATGACAAGAGTACGCCTGTTGTTCAAGGGCGGAACGGACAGGTGGAAAAATTGGTTCCAATCGCCGTGAGTTTGCATCATGAAGGGTTACATTCACTGCATATCGTCGATGATGTCTCAACACAATCTCAACAAATTTCGATGGGGGCTGAAGGTGGAGGTCCACTAAGTGTATTCTTCCTAGAACATCATGACGATGAATTTGGCAACATCGATATTGCAGATAGCGACTTCCAGTACGTGTATATCTCTGACCACCCTGCATCGTTAGACGTCAATGTGACATCCACAGACCTTTCCTTTACTGCTGATCGTGACATCTCCGAAATCGTGTATGCCGGACGTGAAGGGGAACAACGACAAGTGTTGGACATCGATGTATTGCCTGGAAATTTCACAATGTCCATCGGCGATGATGTCTCTTGGATTGCGGAAACGCCAATCGGTTCAATTTCATTGATGATTTCAAATGCCTCTGATCCAAAAACCATGGATGGAGACCATTTCCTCTTCATGCAAAATCAAGACATTGGCGAAGCTACACTCTCGGCCCGAGTACACGGAATCACGGAAATTGGATTCCTTGGAGCCGAGATGCCAGGAGTCCCCGGTGAAGCCGGGCGTGGAAAGGCCTTCCTTGTGGGTCCTGGAGATGCACCATTCCATGCAGTCATCATGGATGAAACGACCCACGATTCTCCTGCAGATGGACTGAATGCTCACGTACTGATTGATCCATTGCCTTCGAATTTGGCGATGGAAATACCCCAAGGAGGAGTCGGCGAAGCCAGTGCGCTTGACATTCCAGAATTTTCAACCGATGAAGGACTTGCAGGCATTGCCTTCTTCCTAGCAGGATTCACGGACTTCGGACAAAGCGTCAACGGGATGCTGGGCGAATTGGTGACCAGTGTGACCGGAGGGGCAATCGATGATCAACGCACCGATTTCTCATTTGGAATCGAGTTAGATGCCAATCAGGGATTTGATTTGATTGTGGATGCACAACAAGGTCGCATGGAACTCCCGGAACCCGAATGGTTGCATGGAATTTCGATGGAGGCCGACCTTGCTGAAGACAACCACACGGCCTTCCGTTCGCGCATATGGATGCCTGACGTAGCCCCGAAAATTGACCTATCAGTCGACTATCAGAATCTCTCAGTCACCGATCGTTGGGATATCGCCATCGAGCTGGATGATTGGAAGCCGGCGAATCAAGAATTCATGATTGAAGTGAACAATTACAATGGCCGGGATTTGCATCTAATGATGCTCGGATTTGAGCCGGGTGAAGCCACGGATGTGCGGGTCGAATCACAAATTACAACCGATTACCGCCCCATCGTGCCTCAGTTATCCATATTCAGCAATTACAACATGAGCACTCCACTCTCAGCAATACACGCAACTTTACTCGATCGTGCAGAATTAACACGCTATGAATTGCTACTGCAAGGCATACCCGAACAACTGGATATGACCGCCTCCTTGGGTTCGAGAATATCGGTTGGAATGGATGCTGAAGATTCTCAGAACACAGGTCTTTCAATCGATTCACTGATGCTGCAAATGAATCGGTTCAGCACTGGAAAATGGTGGCCTGCGACCGTATTCTTGCACGAACTACCCAAACAAATGAACCTTACATCTGCACCTTCAACCGTGTTTGACATCACCCAACCGATTAGTTTCCAAGGTATGTCGACCTTGACATTCTCATCGTCTGGGCCAGGTATGGACTTGTTCATTTCAACGACAGGTCGTGCCGTGGAAGTGCGTGGAGACAGTCTTCTACTCGCTGAGAACCTTGCCAGCCACATGAGCATTGAACTTACAGAAGATTACGGATTGAGGGTATCAAGCAGTGGCAATGGAATTGAAAGACTCTATTTGCGTTCTAACGATATTCCCGCTCAACCAGGCGTGTGGATGGAGCAATTGGAAACTGCTGGAGAGAATCTCAAGAGTGCCACGATTCAAATCGATTATGTCGGGGGTTTGTATCCTGTCGTGAAAATCGAAAATGTGCGTGGTGGTCAAATCATCGCCAACGCAAGAGCAACTGTCGATGTGGGTGAAACGAGTTTCGACGGTCGCGCAGTATTGATAGATGCTCAAGTGACAGGTGGTGTACCAACAGGGACAACGATTGGAGTCAATGGCTTGGCTTCGGATTTGTCCCTTCTCAATCTCATGGGCTTCAATGGAGAAACAACTCACTACTTGATTCCCGAACCACTGTCAACTGCAATCGTCACGGGAGTGGCAACATTACTGGGGTGAAACAATGGGAAAAGATGAGGAAATAGAAGGGATGTACACTCTAGTGGGTGACCCCGAAAATCCCGATTTAGAGGCCACAAATGTCGATAAATTGAGTCTTACTGATCGCATTCAAAAAATGAAAAAGAAAATCATGAAGCGTGATTTTGAACCGACTGAAGAGCAGCGTGAACTCGCCGACAAAGCATACGAACGTGCTCTAGAGGTTGCCAGTAAAGTCACCCCGACTCGTGTATTGTTGGCTTCAGTGTTTATGGCAGCACTCATGTTCAGTGTATTCGCCATCGGATTTTGGGTTGTTCCACGAGATGCGGTCAGTGTCGAAGTGGTGTACAAACAGGGCGCATCAGGCCACGTAGTGCTCATGCAAGTACACAATTATGGAACCCGTGGAATTGCCAATGTTGAGGTGGATGTGACTTTTTCAAACGAGGACGGTGAAGTTCTGAATTCTACGAATTTCGGTCCGGTTTCGATGATGGCCCACACCTCGGTTGCGGGTGACAATTTGGAACTGATAATCACTGGTGCTTCGATTTGGGAGCAATATACGATTGAGATCACCCTCGATTATGAATCGAATTGTTGTGGTCCAGTTTCCAAACAAGGATGGACCATTTTGGTGGGCGACTATACATTCGAAACTCATACACTCGATGCTGAGCGAAATTGGTTGTAAACGACACCGTAGGTGTCGTCGAGAGCAGGGAAGATAGAAAGCGGTCTAGTTTACCCCCATTGTTGGGGAGTGCGATGAAGCAGCGAATTGCATTGACAATTCTCGTGGTTTTACTGCTCTGCAGTTTGTCCCCTCTCGCTCCCCCCCCTGCTGCCATTCAAGGCATCGATGAAGAAGGAACATCGGGAATTGAGCGCATCGTATTGACCCCCGATCCAGATCGTATCGGCAGCGCATCTCCTTCTGCAAGTTGGGACGGTCAGGAAAAAGTTCGAGAGACCATTGCGGACACACATCTCGGTCAGTTTACCGTTGATGGCCTCCAATCCAACATTGAAATTCCCGAAGTATTGACTTCAATTCGCCCCGACATTGCTCTCGTTCTCATAGATGGGGAAATCGGTCTTTGGGCGGGCAGAGTGGCCCTGTCTGAATTGCCGGGCATCGAAGTTCGAGCTCATATTCCTCCCTCAGGATTCTTAATTCAGGGCAACCCTCAGGCCATTGCAGCCGCTACCGAACTGCCTGAAGTCTCCGCAGTTCACGCATTGCCATTGGCTTTCATGGTCGATCAACAGGTCAGCAATCTCTTGGCAGAAGCAGCTACTCTCCCACTCCAATCTGCACCTTCAACCGCAGTTCAACTGGCTGGATGGCGCCTAGCAGACATGTCGACTCCACAGGACCACGTTCGGTTGCCAGGATTGATGGGTGATTTGGATCGGACGGCAATGTCCTATCTTTCGGATCACCGACCCATTGACACTGGTCGACACCTAGGGTTGTTATCTCTATCAGATATTGCCGCAGTAGCCGCGGAACCCTCCTTAGCATGGCTTAGTCTTGAGGCGGTCATAGGAATTGACAACAACGTCGCAGTTGGCCATATGAGGGCAGACGATGTATCGAATTACTTCGTTGTTGGATTGAACGGTAGTGGTCACACCGTCACCGTTGCAGATTCAGGGATAGACCGAGATCACGGCGATTTTGATGGCCGAATTCAGCATGTCGAATCGGTCATCTGGGGAGATTCTTCAACCGAGGACGAACATTCTGGTCATGGCACACACGTTGCTTGCACGGTGTTGGGCAATGGAAGCCGTTCAGCCCCCAATGGATATGTGGGTGTTGCCCCTCAAGCAACCCTCCGCTTCCAAGCCATGGAAGACGACAATAGTGGAAACTTCGGAGGTGTCAGTATGGACACCCTGATTCGAAAAGGATACGAGGGAAATTCGTACATTCACACCAATTCATGGGGTACAGATGGTTACTATGGAGAATACACGACTAGCAGTGAGGATACCGATAGTCGAACTAGTCAATACGACCAATTCTGGTCTTACAACGGAATGCTCGTTTTGGTCTCTGCCGGCAATGATGGACCCGATTCTGATACCATCACACCCCCAGCAACTGCAAAGAATGCAGTTGCGGTTGGCAACCACCACAACCGAGGTGGGGGGGCGCCGACCAACCTTGCGGATAGCAGTAGTAGGGGCCCTACAGACGATGGTCGAATCAAACCAGACGTAACCGCGCCAGGTTCCTGGGTTCGTTCATGTCTCAGCCAAGATGCCTCAGAAACAGGCGGCTCAACATGGAGTAATCAGTGGTATATCGAATACAGTGGAACTTCAATGGCAGCACCGAACGCCGCAGGAGCCTCAGTTCTCATCCGAGAGTATCTGATGGAAGTGGCAGGCCGCCCGTCTCCACAAGGTGCCCTCATCAAGGGTATGCTCATCCTAGGTGCTGAGGATACTGGGACTCGAGATATCCCCAACATGAACGAGGGTTGGGGACGAGTGAACCTTGCCAATTCATTGCTCCCCGGAACGGATACTGGTGTGTGGGTAGATGATCGCACTACGATACGAAGCGGTCAAACACGTGAATATCAATTCAATTTGAGTCGGAGTAACACTCCGTTCAAAACTGTCTTGACATGGTCAGATTATCCCGGAAGCACTTGGTCGTCTACTCAATTGCAAAACGATCTGAACATGGTAGTTATCTCTCCCGATGGTACAGAGTACAAGGGGAACGATTTTGCAAATGGTCGCTCAACAACCGGTGGAGATGCTGACAATTTGAACAATGTCGAAGTCGTTCTAATCGATCAAGCAGCCTCTGGTGTATGGACTGTTCGTATCACCGACGTTGCCCACGGGGGACAACGCAGCGATCAACCGTTTGCCTTGGCGGTACGTGGAGCAGGTGTCAATGATTTGAGAAGCGATCCTTTGCCTATACCAACCTCGTTTTCTTTGTCAACATCGATTCCACAGGTTAACGAAGAGTGTCAAATTTCTATTCAAATCGAAAATCAAGGAGGCGGTTCCGCAGAAGGGCTCCGAATAGAAGCCATAGCTGGTACCCAGAATCTAGGAGAAGTTGAGTTTGATTTGGGTCCAGGGATGATTCGTTGGGCGACATGGGATTGGACACCGTTGAATGAAGGAAATCAGGCCATTACAATTAGAATCGATCCAGATAATTTGGAAGAGGAGATTGACGAAGACAACAATTTGTTCGAAATTCCTGTCGCCGTCAGTGCGCCGGGTGTGCGAGTCTCATCGATAGCCCAAGCCACAACACTTGAGTTGGAAAGCGCAACCCAAACGAGCACATCTTGGCAGTTACAAATTCGAAATACTGCTCTGATAGCGACCAACGCATCGATTAGTGCCACAACCCCGATTAGAATCAGCAATGGTGAATCGATGAATAGTTGGCTTCCATCATTTACACAGACCTTTTTCGCCCTTGAAGGTTCAGAATCAGCTTCTGTTGGGTTCACTTTGGTTCACGATGAATCTCCCTCTCCTGGAATGTACCAATGGACAGTCATCGCCCGAGATGATGACAACAATATCGATTTCCCACTGACTCTTACCCTAGACGTCCCTATCCTTTCCGAAGTAGCATTCCAAGTGCCCTTCACAACATTGCAGGTCGACCCATTCAATCCGACAGAGTTCCAACTCGATGTCGTAAACGAAGGAAATGGTCAACAAGGGTACAATCTATACCTTGAGTCACCGTTTGGTTGGCATGTAGGTTTAGATTGGTTGGGCTCAACTCTTGGTGCTACATCGGGTTCGACAGGCGCCATCCCCCTCGACGGTGCACGCACTGTTGAAATGACGGTTACACCTCAACTGGGTACTCCCCCTCCACCCGGACAAACTTTGCAAACCACATTGCGCGTCATTTCACAGATTAATCCAACAGAATCTTGGACGTACACAATCGAAATGGAAGTGGCGGCGGTTGATTTAGCGACAATCGAGGTGGAATCATTTCCCGAAAATATGAGACCTGATTCAGCAGTCTATTTACAATACACAATCATCAATAAAGGCAATACTGAATTGGAATTCAATCCAAATGTAGATTCTAGACCTGGAGGTTGGGATGTCACTACAGGTCTGAATACAGTCACAGTTCCCACCGGAGAATCTACCTCGTATCTACTTGGTTTGGTAGGCAATGGTCAAGCGATTGGAGGTCCCATTACACTACACTTGACAACCCAAGATGGTTACCGAATTTCTTGGGATGGAAACCTGAATGTGACTGAATTAGCCAAACCGGTTCTATCCTTTGTTGGAATCACTGATTCAATGGGTCAAGATATCTCTGAGATTCCAGCAGGCGCACCAGGTTTCATCGCTCAATGGCTATTGTTTAACGATGGCAGCTCAAGTTGGACACCTGGGCTCAGTCTTGATTTACCTGATTCGACATGGCAGGGCGTCTGTGATCCAATCGCTGAAATTGCGGGTGGTGACTCTTCTCCGGTGAGTTGTATTATCACGGCACCAGACATTGCGATGGGTGGATGGGAACCAGAAGTCGGTTTGACAATTGATGCGGATGGTGTTGAAAAATCAGCAAGCGCCTTCATGACCGTTGCTAGCAATCCCAATGTAATGTGGTCCACCCTTTCAATCGATGAGTTCATCGAAGGACAATCGTCACTTGTGCATTTTGAGATTAAAAACCAAGGTAACACCGTTATCGAGGAGAAGATTACAATCGAGACACCATCAGGTTGGTCGGCAGAAATTCAAGAATCATCTATCATCGAGATCGGCATCGAAGAGTCGCAAGCGATTCGAGTTTCAATCACACCAGATTCATCAGGAGAAGGAACCATCCAGTTGGGTTTTGAAAATTCACAAATCGCAGGCTCTGCACACTCGGTCACATTGGTT
>DAVT01000083.1 GCA_002505685.1 Euryarchaeota archaeon UBA501
CTTCTTCTTCTGATTCTTCATCAAGTTCGGTCCGTGTTCGCAATCGAATCGCTAGCATGACAGTGAATACGGATAGGACAATGATCGCCAATGCGACAATAAAGGCAAGTAACGTGCTGATACCACCACTTTCACTGGAAGATAGATTCTCTTCATTTTCTGATTCTTCAATTCCAGCTGATTGATTCAATGGTATATCGATATTGAGCACCGAAATGGTCGCCAAATTCGCACCGTCAGTGACCCGAATGAACAAGTCTGTATTGTTCCAATCATCCCATAAAATCAATCCATCTTCACGATATGTATTCCAAGTAAGGTTATCATTTGACCACTCGATGATGGATGGACCACTACCTTCACCATCATCGATGCTTAGTTCAACGACCAATTTGGAGATTGGTGAGCGGGAAGCGTTGAGTTGTTCAATGGAAACAATCGGCGCATTTCTATCCACGCGAATCCAAGTTGCATTGGCGGGACCAATGTTCCCTGCATTGTCGATCGCACGAACCTCAAACGAATATTTCCCATCCATTAACATCGTCAGATTCACCGTGGATTGGTTTTCTGAAACAGCGGCCCACAATCCTCCTGCCCAACGAACCTCGTAGTGTGATGTTCCTGAAAGGTCATCTTCGACGGGTGGCCAAGAAATCACCACATCATCTGCGTATGTCCAATCCTCGATTGGCGTAATCTGTGGCGATGGTGGAGGAACCAAATCGGTCTCAATGCTTGCATTCGCAGTCACGATTCTCAATTGGTAAGGTCCACCCGGTACGGCTGGGTCCCAAGTGACTCGAATGTGATACAATAGAGCCATGCCCTCAGAATCCCCATTCAATGCAGAAACTGTCACCCAACGAATCTCATCATCTACTTCGCCTTGACCAAGAGATGTTGTACCATTCATAACTGCAATCTCAAGGTGTGCCCCTTCCGCGCTCAAGGCAATCGATGTTTGGTTCCCTGAATCGATGACAATCGCATACCAATCGACAACGTCCAGACCCATTAGACAACCGTCTAGTGTGAGGTTTGCGTTGGCCCCCAAGTTATGTGCTGAAGAACGGGTTGAGGCGGCATCTGATTCAAAATCGCCATCGGTTTGAGGGTCATCACAACCAGGCAATGTCTCCCCAGCAGGTGGAGGGCTGTTTGAATCGATTGTGAAGGTTGAATTTGAGAAACGGATGTTGTTCGATTCATCATCCTCATAGTGTTCTTCTCCTGCATCGATGACGAGAACAACCCACCACACACCCTGTACATCGCCAACCAAATTGACAACTTGGGAATCGACCACTGTCGAGCCACTCAACAGTGATGGGACACGTGACTGCGACAGTCGGATATCTCCACTACTCAATGAACGGTCCTCTGATAGCCAAATCTCAACATCGAAACCGAGGGCTTCCTGACCAAGATTCTCTGCCTCCCAATTTATTGAGACGGTCTGCCCGGGTTCAGCAGAAAGCGGGGATTCAACCCACGAGGCTAGAAGGTCACGGGCTGGAGCTGAAATCTCAAAGGATGGACTTGCGGCGGCGTTATTCGTTTCGTCGTCTTCATCCACCTCAGATGATGTATCGACAATGACAACCCAGTGGAAATCGCCAATGTGTTGACCGGGGATTGTAACATCCCGTGATATTTCTATTGAAGAGCCACTGTTCAAAGGATCTACGCGGAAGCTATCCACTTGTGTGTCATCGGTCCCAGGTTGAGCATCGAGTGACAATACCAAACGCACATCGAAAGATGATGCGTCGGAACCGCCCTCGTTGCTGAGGTTGATGTATACGGTGGTGGATTGGCCACTCACTGCATTCTCGGAAGCGCCAATGGAATCGATGACAATATCGGCTTTTTCGACACAGAACTGACCGCTTGATGACATGGCATTGTTGTTCTCGTCCATCTCTACGATCGAATTGCTTGGATCGACGATTATCCCCCAAAACCAACAACCATCACCGAGATTGGATGGGATGCCGAGATTGACGTTTCCTGACCATGAGTTGCCCTGAGTAATTGTACCGCTTACATCGGAACCGATCAACACATCATTGCCTGCGCCGGTAATGGATGTGTCACTGGAAAGATAGATGTTGTAATCGACATTGGAGGTGTCCTCCATTCCAGTATTTGAAATTTGAACGGAAACTTGGGCGGTTCCACCTCGAACTCCAGATGCGGGCCCGGATACGGATGCAGGCTCTAGGTCCGGCCCACAATCGATCACTGTCAATTGGGCACTATTTGAAGCCACGATGTTGTTATTTTCATTGGACTCGGAAATGTAGTTTCCATAATCGACGTAGAGGCCCACATAATACGTCCCCGGTGTGATGCTTGTAGGCAGGGTTGCGTTCACACTCGTATGGGTATAGGAGGGGACGTTGGCGGTTCCGTACGTATACCCGAGGGATGTACCCGTATAGATTGCAGAAGCCGAATTCCCAGTGGAAACTAAAACCTCGTAAAAGTGCGAACCGGCATTGTCTGAACCTAAATTTGTCACACTCAATGTGAGGTAGATATTCGAACCCTCGCAGACTTGACGATAGTTGGAATCGACTGAAATTGAAGTGGCCTCCAAATCATAATCTGGAACGGAAATGTAGACTGAATTTCCAACTTCGATG
>DAVT01000077.1 GCA_002505685.1 Euryarchaeota archaeon UBA501
AATCGCCTACGAATTTGTTTATACTGGAATGAAAAAACAGTGGAAATCTGATCGTAGCCATCTTTGAAGTTAAGGTGCGAAATTGCAATTTCGAACCCCCCTTTATAACCAAATCCCCACCCCAGTGGAATTTAACCCTCATGAAGAGGGAAGTGCAGGGACCTTTCGACTCCTCCCCTGCACTAAAAATTCCCAACTTGAAGAGAGAACCCCATCTCCTTTTGTAGAAAATGAAAGCCAACTCAATTAGGCATTTTCAAGACACACTGGATGTGTACATTCTGGGACTTGGTAATATTGCCGCGATTCGGGGTCAAACACATCAAGTTGCAATGTTGAACCCGCGTTGTTGACCGTGACAATCGACGAAGCAGCTGATGGCAAGTAATCCTCGCCGGTACTCATCAAACTGAGTCGAATCGTATGTCCTGCAGCAACTTCAACATCCATCGGGAAGAATTCCATTAGCGCGGTGATTTCCTCAAAGGGCGCACCCCACGATTGTTCATCCGAACCACCCGCATGGTATCGCAGGTCCATTATCGCATGTCCGATGTGAATGCAGGTCGAACCATCACAATCTTCCAACAGAGCGTAAATTTGTCCACCCACTGTCACGGTATTGACATTGACATGAAGCCGAGGAAGACCCCCAAAGTACAGGTCTTCTTCTAGAGGTGGCGTTTCGTAAACAGGACCCGAATTCGCATCGGGCAATATCGTGTTTGAACCCCCAGCCGCGGCAAGTTCAGTACTACCCAACTCCCACAAAATCTCGGTGGTTTCAGCCATCGGATATCGATCTTCCAAGCGCCATGAACCTTGGTTCGATTGAATCTCTACGCCCAACCACGGCTTTTCACCCTCATCCTTGAGGTAATAGGTGAACCATTCTAGCAAATCTTGCATCCAATCCATTCGGACCATTTCGGGGTAGGCCTCGATACCACGACCCACCCCACTCCGATCGAACATGATATCCGGCCGATCTGGATAATCGTGGTCCCACTGCCCAAACAGTCCCTTTGCCTCGATACCTTGATCGTAAAGCAGGTTGATTGTAGGAACTGCCATATGCGGGTCAACGTTCCAATCATGCATTCCTTGAATCAGATATACACTACCTTCGTAGTTGTCCAACACACGGTCTAAGAAATACCGCTCGGCCCAGTAGGTGCCCGCAGCCTCACTACCCCACATCCACGCAGAAACACCAGTTGCCGGCCCGATGATGTAATCCGGACATGCATTTTGCAAATCCTCAGCATCTCCATCGATTCCATAACTTCCATACACACCATTGTGCATAATGGGTGCTCTCGCTTCACTACTACCGTTCCTCCACATCAATTCCATGACTCCTATGAGCCCAGAGATGGGAACAATCGTGGCGAGGTGTTCATTTCCAAACATTGCTGCCTGCCAAGGGGTACTTCCATCGTATGACTTCCCAATCATTGCGACCTTGCCATTGCTCCAATCTTGGGTACCCAACCAAGTTACAGCTGCATCCACACCGAGTTGTTCCGCATTCCCCATTAGATCCATACAATGATTCGAGCGCCCAGTTCCCATGACCGCAACTTGCGCGAAGGCGTATCCGTGAGGCACAATTTGTTCAATGATCATCTCACCAAGCCAAGTCCCCGGCTCTTCAATTCCAGGTGTATTTACTGATGCTTCGTCGAAATAAGGACCGAATTCAGCGATAACCGGGACCGTAGTCCCGTTCTCAACCAATGGGATCCATACAGCCAGACTAACCTTTCCGTTGGGTGCTGCACCCCCCTCTTCAAGAGGCAATTCAAATTCGACAAAGTGGTGTGTGCCACTCCATAGGCTCTCCCCGTTCGGTCCGGTCAGAGTTCCATTGTTCAACACATAGGAGTGCGCATCATTCGTTACGAAATCGGCTAGGTGCCGTTCCCAAATGGGTGGGTAATCATCAGCATCATTCCCAGCGATTTGTCCGATTAGGGATGAAGTTAGAATTTGACTAAGAAGTAAAGCGACAATCCCGATTGCGATTAGCCCACCCAGGGCCCAACGTCGAACCTTTCGCGACACACTTCCAGGAGTGAAAAAATCGACAGCCTCTGAGACGAGAACCGCTTCGAGCACATCGTCGACCATGCTACCCCTTGACCCGACGTGTCACCCTCACCCACATCAGGCTAACGATACGACTACGCAGACTTCTCTCCGGCAATTTGCTCGTATTCTATGACTAAATTTCCAATCAATAGTGCGGCTGCACCGACAGGCAACCAGAAGGTAACATCCCCCTCAAGCCCGAGAAAGAGTGACCCTAGCATAGCCCATACTGGCTCCAATGCATAGAGAATAGCCGCGCGCACCGGAGTCACTTGCTTTTGGAACATGTTGAGAACCAGCAATGCAACCAAACTTCCCAGCACCGCACAAAGCATCAGCGGGAATGTAAAATCAAATTCTTTTAGCAAACTGACAAATTCACCAGTGAATTCTCGAGAGGCCACCAAGTAAACGAAAATGGAAAGTACCGCAACGGTGAGTAACATGGTCGCAGTAACCTGAATAGGGTCCACAACTTTCGTGACTTTATCGGTGGCGATGATGTGGGCACCAAACAGGAATGCACAACCCACAGTCAACCATTCCCCCAGTCCGAAATTGAGTTGAGGAGGTCCACTAATCCAACCAGCACCAAAGGTGGCGAGAAGTACCCCCAACAGAGCAAATCTCGTCATTTTCTGCATACCAAAAGCCACGCCGATGAGTGCCGTGAATACAACATACAAACTGGTCAAGAACGCCGAGACGGCAGGTGTCACATCGGTGAGGCCAAGCATCTGTAGAATGAATCCCCCCCACACAATCACGCCGAGAACCAAGCCACCTTTCCACACCTCACGATCTTTCAGTCCCTGCCACGTTTTCGGCACGAAGACGAGTAGAAGCAACCCTGCAATGACGAACCGCATCATGACAAAGAAAACCGCCACATCGTTCTCGTCCAAACCGGGCGCCGAATGAGCAGCAGCATTGAGTGACTGCTGCATCCAAATGAAAGTTCCACCCCATAGTAGAGTGACACCAAACAATGCCATGGTGGCCTTACGAACTTCTTGCATGTTCACAACTCCAAAGCATCTCGAATCACACTTCTGAACATGGCAATCGAACGTCGATGGTCAATCACTTTGGCGTGTTCTCTGGCCTTCTCACCCAAATCCGCTCGATTCGTATAACATAATTTCAACGCTTCACACCACGCTTGCAAATCGCCATCGGATGCAACTACAACACCTCCATCTCCGACCGCTTCGGGTTGTGCACCGATATCAATCGACACCGATGGTACACCAAACAATCCAGCCTCATTGATGACGCGCCCCCATGAACCCGTGCTGCGCACGGTCAGAAGGTGAACATCACAATTTGAGAAGACTTCACCAACTGGTGTGTGCCCATGACATGTCGCATTCGAATGGTCGGCCAAACCTTCCACATATCCACCCCCACCATAAATATCGAAATGCGCTTGAGGCCATGCTTTGGCAACAAATGGCAGAAGACGCTGATAGAAACCGTATCCCTTCTCGGGTGTGACACCTATGATAGCAATACGAGGGATTTCAGAATC
>DAVT01000072.1 GCA_002505685.1 Euryarchaeota archaeon UBA501
TTTTCCAATGGATGAAAGTGCTCTGACGATGTGCTCACGCTCCTCGGAATCCGCACTCTTTAACGCCGATACTAAGGTTGGTACTGTGTCGTGACTGGCAATTTTCCGCAGGGCAGTAATGGCTCCTTTTCTGATGTTTTTGGATTCCGATTTCATCGCATAAATCAATGGAGGAGTGTGTCCGATTGCAACCGTTGCTGCAACTGCGGTCGTATGGATTTCGTCGTCACTGAATCGCTGAATAATCAGTTCACACGCGTTTCTCTCACGTAGGACTGCTAGAGCTTCTATGACATGCCGGCACTGCTCGCCTCTGAAATCTTGATCCTCTAGCATCAAGAGAAGACTGGGGACGGCTCGATTACCCAGTCGATAAGCCATCTCTGGGTCACGAACTACTGCGGCTACGCCTTCGGATATCGTACGCCTGATTTCAAAAATACGCAGCAGACCCTGTATCAAAATGAAATCGATGGTTAGCAGTAACGCCATGAACAAATGCCTTCCCCCCATAGAGTCCAATTCGATGGAACTCATCTGCACCCCATATATTTCAGACCAATCCAGAACTGACCGGAAGAGTAGGTCAACACCCAATAACATCCAATCAGAAATTGTGGCACCCTCAGGAACTGAGTATAATCCGAAAATAGAGTGGCTTGAACGCATTAGCAAAGGAATAATGATGAATAATTGTATTGCGGAAAGTAAGGCACTCAACCGTAAATCTGGCAACTCATCCGGGTCTGCATCGGATAATTTTCTTGCGATTGCAGTTCGTTGTTTCTCATTTGCAACCCATGCACGCCCAACTCCAATGACCCCAAGGTAGCCAAGCCACAACAGAATCCAAGCGATTTGTGCTGATGTGTAAAATGTGGCGACATGTATGACTGCGAAGGCGAAAAGCAACACACCTATCTGCAGATTTGGTTGCAATATCCCTGTCCCAAACAGGCGCGAGAATCTAACCAGCATCTCGTCAATCTTGCCTAGCACACTGCGCTGTCTCCACCTCTAGGGATAAATGAGCACTCTGAATTGAGGGCTGAGGTGCCACTTTTAGCGACAGTGCCTTGAGGGGGAGGGGGGAGCGAGAGACATGCCAGGGGCTTGGTGGTTGCTTCTATCCATGTGCTCCATGCTCGGTGTGGGCACCTGGTATTTGCGAAATTTCACTGAAAGGGATGAACTCATGCGATTGGTCGCTTTCTCGGGAATTGCTTGCATGCTTTCTCTGGTCGCTTGGACATGGACTATGGACCTTTGAGGTGAAAAAGTGGAGGAGTTAGAAGGTTCGTATCCTGTTCGTTTGCCCGTTTGGTGGGGTCGACGGGGTGCCGCAGGACCTCACCCTGAACTGGAAGGGGTCACCGGTCGTTTTGTTGTAATTCGACACCCAAAGAAATTCAGAAGATTTGAGCAGTTTATCGCCAGAATATTGCGAGCACCCAAGGAATTAAGACGCCCTCTTGATGACATGAATAGTCTACTTTGGGAACTGTGTGATGGTACGAGAACATATGAGGAAATTTGTCAGTTACTGGACAATACATTCCACGAAAGAATCGCGCCAGTAAGGGAGAGAACAGGAGCGGCGATTACCCGATTCAATCAATTGGGCTTGATTGGACTTTCACACAAACCGTTTGAAGGTGAATGGGAACATGGAACTGGTATAGACCCGAGTGGTGAACTCGAAGACCCTGACGCCTCATTGAATCTTGAATGGGATTAGCGAATTGTATTGCATGACGGGCAATGAGTGTATGGAGAAATTGCAACAGAGGCAGCAAAACCTCCGCAGTTAGAGCACTGCCACCACGCGTCATTTGAAGTCAAAACTTGTCCAGTAACCAAGCAGTTGAATGTAGGGAGAGTTGATGCTGCTGGATCTGGTTGTGACACGACCGGATTTGCAGCAGGAGTTGCGGCGTTGGCGTTTCTCATCTCCTGAATTTGTATATCGCTCCATCCCGATGCCCTCAGTTGCTCATCGGAAAAGTCCTGTGGGGATGGTTCCGGTTCAGCCACCACTGGAGCTGCTGCGACTGGCATCGGGCCAGGGGCACCTGGC
Source organism: Euryarchaeota archaeon UBA501 (assembly GCA_002505685.1). Taxonomy (GTDB): domain Archaea; phylum Thermoplasmatota; class Poseidoniia; order Poseidoniales; family Thalassarchaeaceae; genus MGIIb-P. Next base: position 2,078 of record DAVT01000072.1, read on the forward strand.
ATTGGCCCGGGGGGTGCGGTTTGTTGAGGCATAGGCGATGCTGGAGTTGCTGGGGCGACTGCCATTACAGGTTCTACATCGGGTTCGTCTTCAGTATCATATTCCAGTGAATCCAAAACCTTTCTTCGTTTCAAAATCATTGTCGTCATGTAAATGAAGAAGATAGTAAATGCGATTGCAGCAAGGATGCCTCCCGCCAATATTGCGGCATTACCAAACCCAGAAAATCCACCGCTTTCCTCTACCTGTTTTGTCTTTAGGTGGACCGGCCCAGATGACCAAATGCTTGAGCCTGAGTCATCCATCAACTCAAATTCAACGGTTCTATCACGTTTATCTGAATCAAGAGAGATGTCACAATCAATTGTCCCTGTTTGTGCGGGACCCGGACTTGATGCTGGAAGGAGTAGAACTACATCCCCATTTTGAGAACGTGGGCGGCAATCGATAAACACAGAATCCGGTACCACAGTGGTTAGATTAACTGTGATAGGCATGGTAGAATCCGTGGTGACATTGATTTGGAAAGTTGACATTTCTTCAGGCTCAAACAATATCTCTGGATCCAAGTTCCATGAAGTAGAAATGCTCCTTTTTTGATCTACTGTCACCAGTAATTGAGTTGAATCAACATGGAAATTATCTTGACCCGGGATTTGTCCACCCTGCACCTCGACAGTGAGCAAAATGGATTCACCCAGTGGGAAATTATCTAGTGTTTCGAAGTGTATGGAAATCTCCTCTACACCACCGGGACCCATGGGTATGTCCACCCACCCATTCAGCTGGCCAATCCCTCGACTCGTTGTGGCTTGAACAATCATACCTGGCTGATTCTTGTCGGAGGTAACACGGACCCGCATACTGCTATCGTAAGTATTTCCTGCGTTCTGCAATTCGACTGTCCATTCCTCACTTTGGCCCATCCAGAGGGATACTTCACTGACCTCAAAATCTGAAATCTCTGGTATCGCAGTCATAAGCGTGTTGTATTGCCAAGAAATTTCAGATTGCGTGGAGTTTTCATTCACCCCTTCCACTGGACTTGCTCTAAACGTAAGAGCAAATTCTTGACCCGGTTCTTCGTTGCCGGGAATTTCTACAAACAATGTCCCCATGGCGACACTGTTACCATCATAAATGGTCGACAAAGATAGCGACTCTGTGACTGTCGCACCGTTGAATTGAACCCACCAATTCCAGCTAGAGGGGGCAACTAATTCGAATACGACATTTTCAGGACCATTGCCTAAATTCTCAACTTCAAAAGAAATTTCATTCACACGCCCTGGGATAACATCGGTATTGGGCGTATTCATCTCCAATGAAATCTCGTGGAACTGTCGTACACGGATATCCGAAAACGCATTCGATTGCCCATTCATCCCCGATTCTGTCGAAATGATATGTGGTGTCACAATAGGTCCTGGGTCATTGGCCTGAGCAGATTCAGGAGCTGTAAATGTCACCAGTATACGCGCACTACTACCGGGTCCAATGATGACTGAGGGCGATGATAGCAATTCTATTTCCCAGCCGTATACTCCAGTTGAATTGTAAGAGAACGTAAATGCATCTTGTTGGGTAGCATTATTCCAAATTGTAAACGGCACGGTGAGTGATTTACCGGGTGAGATCCACCAGCCTTCTGCAGGCATATCACTCGCATCAACCCCTACTTCGGCGTCTGAAACCATGGACACTGTGACATTGGCCCGCATGGTACTTGCTTTGCTCGGATCAGCCTGACTGATTGCAGTGAATGCTGAATTGGCTCGCATCCCTGAGGGGGCGTCTTGAGGGATATTTGCGGTAATTGTGATTGTTTCAGTACCACCTTCGGGTATTGTGACCAATGTGGATTGGTCCCACTTCAATCCGAATGTCCACCCATCATGGGTTAGAATCGGTGATGTATCGAGTGAGAAGGTATCTTGCCCATCCCCATCATTATGCAGAGTAATCTCAAAATCGCAGGCATTACCAGGGGCGCAGGAGAAACTTGGGTTTTGTTCAACCCAATTTGGTTGATAACTGGGAGCAACGGAGAATGATGCGGTTGTTGTAGCTATGACTGTGGATTCCGAGCTATGCGCGTGGACGTTTACCGTTGAGGTGCCCATTGGGGCGTCTTCAGTGGGCTGGACAAGTAACTTGATTGTTCTTGTTTCGCCTTTGCCCAAATCCAAACTCACACCATCGGGTATTTGAGAACCAGTCATGTGTTGAAAACGGTAATTCCAACCAGTAGGAAGATTGGAGACACTCAAATCTGCAAAATCCGACAAGTTTCCATTGTTGGTCAAACTGATGGTCGTCTCTGCCCATTCGCCCGCTTGAGCATTCCCACTCGCGCCTGAATTGATGGAAAGTGCAAATTCTTCAGCGCGCGCTTTTTGATCGTAGAACATCACGATATCTTCCATCCAATTCCCAATATTGGTCCCTGCTGAATTTGAGTGGAAATTAATGCGGAACTTGAATTGACTATTCATTGCACTAGCAGGCATACCCCAGTAGGGGACCACATGATTGCCCACCTGATTAACGGAAATGAGCCAATTGCTGCCTTGGCCAGTAGTTGGAGAAAAATCAGTGTCGACTTCACCACTGACTGTTGCTGGAGTAATGCGAATCCATGCGTTTCCATCCCAAACATCAATGTCGAACCCATCCCCACTTTCGGTACTACCTGTGTAGAAAAATCCAATCCCAATTCCACGTGTTGGATTAGAATGTGCATCTGACGTATCTATGGTCGAACTGACCAATGATGTATCCCAGTTGTTACCATAGTTAGATGCTGAAGTTTGGCCCCCTACATGGAATGAATTTGTACCACTCAGAGAGGCTTCGTCAGACACATACCAGTTGCTACCTAATGTCCATGAGCCACTTGATTCAGCCTGATCATACAGATTCCCGATGGTCAGGCTTCGAGTTCCTACGTCGTTGCTTGGATTCGCATCATTGGACAACATGGAAGTTACACGAATAGTATGATTCCCACTATAGTCAGGAGTCCATGTTGTTGTCACTGTGGCTGATCCACCAGCCGGAATCGAGCCCACATTTCCGCGGTATGTGTGTAGTATGAAATCCGAGTACTCGTCGTGAATAATTTCGACATCGACATTGAAACTACCTGCTGAAGAGTCGCCTTGGTTTTCCAAAGTCACTTCGATTTGTTGGGGCAATCCAATCATCCCGTCAATGATCCACAAATCAACCGGACGGTTCATTCCAATTGATGATGGATCTTGCGAAGATAATGCTGCATGGTTGGTGTGATCTGTCGAACTAACATATGACACGTAAGCCGATGTTGGGACTATGTCTGGACCGGCCCTACCTTGGGTTGCATTGGCCAAAGGGAAAGTGGAAATTAGCATCAAAAATGCTAGTACGATGGCGAGTCGGGCCGTGGGCCGATTTCCAAAGTGTTGCATGCGCCTCAAACGGCAACTTTCAGGCGAATTCAATAACGTAACGGTCTAGGGGGCAACTTAGTCCTCAGTACTCATTTTTTGGAGAGCCGCTTCTCGAACCTTGTTTTCTCGCATTTCCTTTGCTCGAGCCGCGAAATAGATGGTAAGAGGAATCACTAGAGCAAGGCTGAAACAACCAATCAAGGCTGCAATTGACCATAGCATCTCTTCAACGGGATCAACTTTGAACGTCTCAACAGATTCTAAATCATGAGTTGTCGACTGCACATGTGGGGAAAATTCGTCGACCCGTATCGTATCCGTACTATCGAGTGTGATTGTCCATGTCAGCGTGCGATTGTGTCTAGAAATGAGGTCGCTTGAGGCCTCCTGTGCCTCTCCCATTGAATCGGCAAATAAGGTCCCTAGACCACCCATTGGAAGTTCAGGGTGGACGATTCCTCTGAACGTTAAATTCCCATCATTCTCTGCAGTAATGGAATGCGTTTTTGCGGCAGTGCATACGTTATACTCCTCGTAATTTTGCTCGTTGTTTTGCCGACAGCTAAACCTGTCTGCATCCTCGGAGCCAAGCATCTCGTGATGATACCATACTCCATCCGAAACCTCAATGCTGATTGTGTCACCTGATTCGATTCCTGCAATTGATACATTCAACCATGTGGTCGCTTTGAATGTTGAAAAAGTCCAAGTTTGTGTGGAATTGTCGTCCGTAATTCCTTGATTTGTGACGTTATGTTCAACTGATTCATTCGAAGTGTTGTAGAGGTAGTATGACGAGTCCATGGTCGCTCCATAAACAGCGTATGAAAGGATGATAATCAGTGTTAGCCCAAGGCCAATCATGGTCCGAAGCATGTTCGGATTTTGGGCCAAAGCCTTCTTCATTGGATCGCCGAAAGTTGGTCGACGCTTGAACCTTGGCAGAACGGGCCCGACAGAAGCCCCACCGTAGGTGGGCGGTCAGCGTTAAATATGGGGTGCTGGTCGGCGACCTGCTTAGGTGCCTCTCATGACTACGTTTTACGATGTCCCGGCTGAACTTCTGATTCCTGTGTTGGCAGATCGCCTTGAGAGTCACGAAAAAATTACTCAACCCGAGTGGGCTGACTTTGTCAAAACCGGTTCGCACAAGGAGCGGCCTCCCGTACAAAAGAACTGGTGGCATCTCCGCAGTGCAGCGATTTTGCGAAAAGTAGGGCGCATGGGCCCAGTAGGTGTAAATCACCTTTCACAAGCCTTTGGAGGTCCGAAAAACCGAGGTGTTGCACCCAACCGTGCAACAGCTGGTAGCCGCCACGTTATCCGCACTTCTCTACAACAACTAGAGGATGCAGGTTTGGTTGCAGTTCGCCGAAATGCTGCTGGAACGGTCAACTTGGGGCGTGTACTTACACCTGAGGGGCAAAAGTTGCTGGATGAGATTGCGCACACGGTCAGGCCAGAAGCAGAAGCGGCATACCCAGGATTAAGCAAGTACTGATTGGAGAGGAGATTGTGGGTGAGGTCATGTCCGTCGAAGACGAAGAGTTGGCCCAGTTACGTGCTGCAAGACAGGCAGAGATACAACAGCAACTCCAAACACAGGCCGAACAGCAAGCACAACAAGAGATGGAGCAGGCTGCGGCCGAAGAGGAAGCGAATCTGATCGCTTCAGCAATGAGGACGATTCTCACACCCGAGGCTCGAGACCGTTTGGCACGAGTTGAATTGGGTCACCCAGAGATTGCAGCCACTGTCAAACAACACTTGTTCACCCTACATCAGAGCAATCAGATTCAAGTTCCAGTCAATGATGAAATGTTGAAACGCATTTTGAAAGGACTTTCAGAAAACAGTCGTCGGGAGACAACAATACGGCGGATTTGAGGGATTAACATGGCAAGACACAAGCCCTATGCAAAGAAAAAGCGCCTGAACAAGGTAACAAAGCAAAACCGCAGAGTTCCTGTTTGGGTTATGCTTCGAACCAACCGAAAGGTGACAAATCACCCAAAGCGCCACCACTGGCGACGCAGTAAACTACAACGCTAGGAGGATTGGAAATGGCTGAAACTAAGGAAATGGTTGTCCCACTACGTGCAGCATGGGCTGTACCAAGAACTCAACGCGCAGCACGTGCAATGAAGGAAATCCGAAAGCATGTATCTCGTCACATGAAGATGGAGGAAGACGAGGAATTGTGGATTGATGAGGCTGTGAATCACGCAATTTGGGCACGTGGCATACAGAAGCCACCACGAAAGATTCGCCTGGTTGTCACTCGTGAAGAGGGATTTCCGATTGAAGTTAAACTGGTAGAGGAGTGAAAATTATGGGCAACATTCGACCGTCATTTATCAAAATTCGAGCAATTCGACTTTGTGAAGAGTACCCTGACCAATTCAACGATGATTTCGAAAACAACAAGGCATTGGTAGCAGAGTTCACTGATGTTGAGAACAAGCGCATGCGTAACTGGATTGCGGGTTATGTAACCCGCTACATGCAGCGACGCGAGGACTGAGGTGCAAAGATGTCGACCCTCGAGGTCGATCAGTCAGGCGAAATTGGCCACGTACACCACGCCAAGCGACAGGTGCTGCTGGATTTCATGAACTATCTCAAGGCGAGTGGATACCTCAGATTCTCATACCCTATGCCTAATCAAGAGCGCGGAGAGGGATGGATGATGTTTCTCTATGAGCCATTATCTCAGGAAATCATCGATGGCTTTGAGGCGTGAGAATGGGCACCAACTCAGCGATTCCACATCCAACATGGAATTGTGAGCTTGTTATTGTCCTTGTCGAGCCACAGTTTGAGGGTAACGTGGGTGCAGTGGCACGATGTCTGCGAAATTTTGGACTACACGAATTGCGGATTTTGCGCCATGACGGTGTGTTTTCGGATGAAACGCGTAACCGGGCCAAGCACGCGCAAGGCGTACTCGATGATTGCCAAATTCACCAAGAATGGGATGCTTGTTTTGAAGACATCAGTTTGGTTATTGGAACGAGTGGGAAACGAGAACATGGGGACAAAGTCCTGTTCCGTCACTTTTTGTTACCTGCGGAAATGGGTGAACGATTGTCACAAGTCGAAGGCAAGGTGGCGATTGTGTTCGGACCTGAGGGCATGGGATTGACTCAGGAAGAATTGCGCGCATGCGACCTAATGCTGACCATCCCCACATGGGAAGGTTACCCTATTCTCAACCTCAGCCATACGGTCGCCATCGTTTGCTACGAATGGTTCCAAACCCTGTTACCGAATGTAGGGCGCCAACACGCATTGCCAAAAACAGTCCACACTGAACGCATATTAAACCCTCAACTGAAGCGTGAAATTCGTCGCCGATGCATGGAGATTGCAAATGCGTCAGCAAAACGTGATGACCAAAAAATCTCAGCTGCAGACACACTAACTCGAGTCATTTTACGAGGTATCCCCACCGATGACGAGGCACACAAGCTACTGGGGTTGCTCGATGCAGCGACCAAGGCGATGAAGGGTGATGACTGATGAATTTACCAACCACTCAGTTGTTTATGGCCCGTGATGGCCGAACGCTGGATGTTTTGGTTGGAGGAGATGCAAGTTCACCAACTGCCCTTGTTTGCCATCATGGCACACCTAGTGATGCGACGATCTGGAATGATTGGCATGCGGATGCCATGGAAAACAAGTTGCGATTGATATCTGTTTCAAGACCTGGCTACGCCTTTTCGGAGCGAAATTCCGGCAGGTCTGTTTCTTGTGCGGCTGCGGACGTAGAAGATGTTCTAGACGCACTAGCAATTGAGAAATTCTTGGTCATTGGTTGGTCTGGTGGCGGCCCGCATGCGCTCGCTTGTGCAGCATTGCTTCCTGAGCGATGTATTGCGGCCAGTATTTTGGCTGGTGTCGGCCCTCATGGAGAACCGGATCTGGATTCCCTCTCGGACATGGGTCCTGAAAATATCGAGCACAAAAAAATCGCTATACAGGGTGAAGCCGCATTGCGGGAATGGGCGAAAACAAACGCTGCAGATTGGTTTACAATTGCAGATGAAGATTTGGCTGCTGCTCTCGGGGGACTTGTCCCTGAAATCGATGTATATGCACTGAATGAACAGGGGCAGGCAAAAATTTGGGCGAGTAGTATCCGAAGGAGCCTACAAAACGGAATTGACGGATATATCGATGACAGCCTTGTATTCTGTAAATACTGGGGATTCAGACCTGCAGATATCCGCATCCCTGTTACAGTTTGGCAAGGTGATCTAGACCTGATGGTACCGTTTACACATGGTCAATGGCTCATCAAGCATATCCCCAATGCAAAGGGGATGCTGGAAATTGGGCATGGTCACATATCGCTGATTGCAGATAAAAAACAGGCAATCATCGACGACTTGATTTCTCATATCAGAACTTCATAATCCATTTTTCAGATTATGACTTTGTCCAAATCGAATATGTCGTTGAGAACTCATTATCACTGTCTGCTTGCAACGTTTCGATGACCGATTCGGTCCACTCGCCGCGATTCCATTCTGGAAATTTAATGTCGCCCGAATTTGTTGTGTGTACGGTTGTGACATGGATTTCCTCAACTCTGTCGAGGAACATTTCGTAAATTTGAGCGCCCCCAATCACCCAACATTCGTCACAGGCCTCTGCGTAAGCTATCTCGATTGCTCGGCCCTGATACAACGCTGCTTCAGCCTCAGGGTGACTCCAGTCGATATCTCGTGACATCACGATGTTTACGCGTTCAGGGAGGGGTCGGTATGCGTCTGGAAGCGAATCCCAAGTTTTGCGACCCATAATCACGGCATTGAAACCATCCGCCTCAGTCAGGGATTTGAAACGTGACATATCAGATTTCAATCTCCATGGCAAGTCACCCTGTCGACCGATACAACCTTCTTCATCCATGGCGACAATCATTGCCAGTTTCATGCAATCACCTAGACACTGATGGGAGCCGCAATGTGTGGATGGTGCTCATATCCTTCAATCTCAATGTGTTCAGCCGTGAAATCATCAATACTCATGATACTGGAATCGAGTTTTAGTGTCGGCAAGGACAATGGGTCGCGCGTAACCTGTTCACGGGCTTGATCAAGGTGGTTTAGGTATAGGTGTGCATCGCCAATGGTGTGAACAAAATCCCCCACACCAAGTCCACAAACCTGCGCCATCATGTGAGTTAACAAAGCGTAGGAGGCGATGTTGAAGGGGACCCCAAGGAAAACATCGGCGCTTCTCTGATACAGTTGGCAAGAGAGTTTACCATCTGCGACATAGAACTGGAAGAACGCATGGCAGGGCATCAGTGCCATGTCCTCAAGTTCGCCAACATTCCATGCACTGACCAAAATTCTGCGGCTTGATGGATTCGACTTGATGAGCTCGACTGCTTCTGAAATTTGGTCGATGATACGTCCGTCTTTGGTTTCCCACTTGCGCCATTGTTTACCGTAGACTGGGCCCAAGTCACCATTTTCGTCAGCCCACTCGTTCCAAATGCGAACCTTGTTTTCCTGCAGATAACTCACATTGGTATCGCCAGAGAGGAACCAAAGCAACTCGTGGATGATGCTGGGCCAATGTAGACGCTTGGTGGTCACCGCTGGGAAACCCTGTGAAAGATCGAATCGCATCTGATGGCCGAAAACCGAC
>DAVT01000023.1 GCA_002505685.1 Euryarchaeota archaeon UBA501
GTTTCAGCGAGTCGATGCGACAAGGTTGCAAATCCCAACCAATCGACACCCATAGGTCGTTCCAAGATGAGCAAAGGTGTGAGACAAATCATCGCAGAAATCCCAAGGGCCCAAGGCAACCAATCTGGACGCCCAGTCTCGATTAATGCAGCATGCCGTTTCTCGGCAATGACATCTTCTTCCAACACAACCGTACCCGCCTCCGCCTCGGCTGCGTCCTCAATTTCTTCCAAGCGTTCCCAAGCCGATAAACGCCTTACTCGGACGCTCTCTCTCTGCCACCCTAGGGTCGCAGAAAGCGTGTTGATGATTAGAATTGAAACAATCAATGCTCCGAGGGAATGTTCTCCACGAATCACAACCAACCATCCAGCCAACCCATACAGGACCAGCAAACTTGCTGCAGGAATCAACATTATCTGACGCAGCCGATCTGCACCAGGGTCTAGAATCCGAATCAATGCAAGACCCGGAATCACCCCGAGTCCGATTAGAAGGACGCTTCCAAGAACGATTCCCAGCAGCCCCGCCTCCAAGATGTCGCCTCCTATGGAGGCGACGTTCGGGTTCCACACTTGAAGGGGGTGTATCCGAAGAAGTGTTGAGGGTGTGTTTTGTCGCCACCCCATGGCCGGCATTAATTTCGCAGCAGAGGACTGGCATCCTACTGTTGACTTACCGGAGTTCTACGACGTTCTCGATTTGTCAGGAGATGTAGAAAATGTGCGTATGAGCGATTATTCAATCGGCAAGTACGATGAAGTTCGCAATATCTACACAACTGAATTATTTTCTGGGGGCCGAACGTTGCACATCGGCCTCGATATAGGAGGTCCAGTCGGTACTCCCGTGATGTCCGTTGCCGATGGTCAAATTGCCTTTTCAGGATACAACGCTGCGGACGGAGACTACGGCCATACAGTCATTATACATCACAAAATTCAGGGTCAAGACTTGTGGATTCTCTATGGGCACCTCAACGCTGATTCTACGGCCAATTGTCCCGCTGGAAAAGTAGTTTCTAAGGGAGAAACCTTTGCTTGGTTTGGAGCTGAAGATGAGAATGGAGGATGGCCTCCACATTTGCATTTTCAATTGTCACTGCTTGAGCCAAACACACACAATTTACCGGGCGTTGTACATCCCGATGATCGCATTCGGGCACTCCGCGATTTTCCGGACCCTAGATTGGTACTTGGGCCACTTTACTGAGAGAGATGTTCCTTCAAGCCTACGATTGGACCAATCGCAGTAGGGTCTTTTCCACGCATCAATGCCACTGCACAGGACAACCAATCCATCAGTATCACAGCGTAAAGCAACGCCTCAAGATGCGAATCTCCTTCGCACATCAAACCCCAAGTCGGCTCGATTGAAATATTGTCTAAATACCAATCCAATCGCATTTCATTTCGGTCGTGTGCTCCATCCCAAGTGAAGATGAGAAGGCTTTGATTTTCAGTCGCATTCAATTCACCCCACGCTACAATTTCATTGTGATTCATCTCGGGAATCACGTGACCTCTAGCAAAAACTCCCCCGTTTTCATTCAATTGGCAAACCGCCCTGTAAGCGGTGGGGGCAAGTGATTGTGTGGCCAAAACACTGACTTCACGATCGCGAATCGAATCTGCCATTTCACCAATGACATCATCGCCTTCTGTATCGACGAAGTCACACGCTCCAACCGCCTCTTCTAAGCGCTTAATGATCGAATCCAAATCATCAGGAGGGCTTGTGATTCCAAGTCTCCAAGAAAGTGCGACTTGAGCTCCAAATATGTGTCCAAATGCAGAACGAGGTGGCTGGCCACCCGGTAACTCGACCCATGTTTGTTCTGCATCCTCAAGAAGGGATTTCAATTTCCCTCCAGAGGACATCCCAACGACAGTGCAACCCAAATCGATTGCCGCTTCGGTTGCATCGATAGTTTCCTCTGTGTTACCTGAATATGATGTGGACAAAACCAACCAACGTTCTGATGCCCACGTTGGCAAACCATATCCTCTGTGTGCCACGAAAGGTAGGCAGCCATCGGCATCTGTTAGACACGAAAGGAAATCTCCCCCTGACGCGGACCCTCCCATGCCTAAACAAATGACACCTGAAAACTCTTGATTTTCAACTCCTGACAAATCCCACATTTCAGAGTGTTTCCATGCGCGGGCCAAGTCTTGCGGAAAGTTGCGAAGATGTCCAAGCATATCGCTAGCATCGAGTTCTTCAGCAAGTTGCCTCAATGACACCATCATGCACCCCCAGAGGGTTTTCCTTCATCGGGATTTCGCAACCTTGGAACCGCCATCCATTCGTCAACAATCCATGCTAGGCGCAAGGATGATTGCACTCCATCATCGTCATGAGGTAGCCTTACGGTTTGCATCTTGTAGTCCCTTGGGTCCATGAATTCGGCAGCAGAAGCATCACGATTCAGTACATCGACTTCGATTTGATCACAATGCCTAGAGATGACAACGGCTTTTTCCAAATCTCTCCAACTGGCCCCGGTTTTTTCATGCCTGTCAACCGCCATCAAAATGGGCCCATCTTTCTGCCAAGCACCAACCATCCACAAGCGTTTTCTCCACTTGAGAACATCACCTAGATTGTATCCGGGTTTCCTGTACAAAACAGTCAACCTTGTGACATCGATTCCATCCTTTTGACCCACTACTGTGTGAGTTTCTTTGGTTTGCCCACCCCATCTTTGTATCATGTGGCGTGCCCATGTTCTGGCAAGTGATTTGCTTCCCATTGTAACATCCCAACCACCAACAACTGAACCTTCCTTGGTGATGAAGAACATCGGGTCTGGTTCCATGGTTGAGAGTAGTGTATCTAGGGATCCTCTAAGTTCGGACAACTCATCCTCTTCCAACTTTCGTCCTGCACTTCGAATTTGCATTGTTGCTTCGTAATAATTTCCATCCTTGCGGGTACATGTTGTGCAAATCATGTTCGAGGTTCGAACGATGACCTCGTGCTTTTCCTCGAAGTAGAAAGCATCAATCTGCCCATCGACTTGTACGTGAATTCGGACGTTTCGTTCATCAATTTCTTCATGATGAGTTGCAATACCAACCGCTTCGGCCCGCTCATGGATTCTGAGTGAATCATTCAATCTTCGCTGCAACAAATCATCTGATTGCAAAAATCCCCAGCGTCCACTCTCAAAGTTCATACCACACTTCGGGCAACGGTAGGCTTGGCTTGTATCATCACATTCAGAAATAGAGTTTCTCTCCCGAAAACAGGATTCACAAAGCCTGTCACTAGAGTGAGGGGGGCCGGCTCCGCAGGCAACGCAAAAAGCTTCACCGCGGGACATTCATACCACACACCTTGTCTATGCTTCCGCTGCCTCACGCTGCTTACGTGCCCATCTGAATGACTGCACGCAGAAATATGTGTAGATGCTACCCAGCACCAAAAGGACTGCATGGGAAGCGATGAGCAAGTTGGTCCCATCTCCACCCATCAGAATTTGGAACAATCGCAGGCCACCTAGTGCACAAATGAGTCCGAACATGGCAGAGATATGCATGAACGTCTTTCTCTTAACTGGCATTTTCATTGACATGAAACCCAAGAGACCGATTGGGCCACCCATAAACATCGGAATCATTGCAGTAATACTGGCCATATCACTGATGACATAGGCTCCAATTCCCCAAGCCGCGAAAATCAATCCAACGGCCATTGATATTTCTGGCATATTTCTTCCAGCAACGGTATACGCGTCTTCTGACATGATTCGCCGGCGGAGCCGTTTGGATTTGAAGCCGCCGGCTTTATTCATCCGAATCCGTAGGATTCGACAACGATGATTCGACTGCATCCATCCTTGAGGTCACATCTCTGAGTCGATCCATGAGTTGCCAAGTGAACCAAGCAATTAGCCCGATCATTGTTGCATAAGCAGCTGCCAAATACCCAATATCTTCCATTTCAATCCAACCTCTGCTGTAAATCTGCGAGTCGCTCCTCACACTTCTGTACTTCCCAACTAACCATCGTTTGACCAATCATCAAGATGACCATCCCAACAAACGCCAACAACCAGATTTGCAAAATGACAGAATCAACGCCACCATCTTCGCCCCCCCCAATCACAGGACCAGGGTGGCGCTCTTGCCACCAACGCGTTGCCATATAGGTCAATGGGACAAGGAGAAATCCAAACAATCCAATCCCAGAAAAAACATCTCGATACTCAGGCGTATCTGGCTGACTTCTTCGCGACATCACTAGGAATAATGCAATGGCCGACAAGACGGCGTATGTATTCAATCTAGCATCTGTCCAATCCCAAGGGACTCCCCATTCAGCAGCGCCCCAAATTGGCCCAGATGTAACTACCATCAACCCGTACAAGAGGCTCAATTCGGCAGCCACCCCTGCCAAAGTCCAACCCCATTCAGCACGTTTCCAAAACCATGCCAAACTGCCTACAAAGAGCATTCCAAACGTCAGAAATGAAGTCCATGCAGCAGGAACATGCCAGAAAATAATGCGATAAGAATCCCCTTCGAACCCTTTGGCATCGGGAGCCACCAAGAATCCTAGAATCAATGCAGAGCCGGCAATCAATAAGCCGGCAAGCATCAACCAAACGCCTCGCATGTCAATGCGCCACACTGTCCCATCCATCAATCTGACGCAGTCCGCGGGTGGAGAATCGGGAGTCCGAAAGAAATGATGAGTGGAATTGCCGTGGCAAAGAAAATTGACATCCCAAGGTCATCGCAAACTCCGCTTACCGTGCACTGTTCAACAGATTCGCTAGCAATCAGTAGTGGCCAAATCAGTATCAAGGATAGCAGTGGGACATATTGGGCTTGGGAACGTGGCATTTTGTAGGCCAATTCATAGATGGAACCACTGGCAAGATAGATTGCTACAAACGGAATTCCCACCATAATCCAATTGATCATGCCAAGGCTTTCTTGTTGTGTCGAATCAAACACGGTCACAGTTAGAATTGGTGCCACCAATATCAAGAGAATAGATACTGAATCCATCGCAAACAACCGCCC
>DAVT01000016.1 GCA_002505685.1 Euryarchaeota archaeon UBA501
CACATCAGTGGTTCAGATGTTCTCAGCATGTTGCTGGCTTCCGAAGATCCGAATCTCTATGCTCGCCACAGTTTCATCTACGAAGATGCGACCGGAACTTACGAATCATTCCGTCCGGCTCTAACCTTGGTATATCGTGCAGGTAACCAAGCCATGCCGGCAGCACCTACATGGGATACAAGATTGACAGCCAATGGGCCATTCACTGCTTGGGATTCGAGTTCATTGCGTCCAGCACCTGAGGACCCATTGTGGTCCACATGGACTCATCCCAGTGCAAGCACGATTGACTCTTGGCAAATTCAGCACTCGCCGAGTGAAAGATTCACGATGGATACATGGGTTTACGATTCAAGTGATTCTTCAACTTGGATCAACTCAACATTTGATTTGGCCAACCTCACATTGTGGACTCCTGCCAGTGAAGCCCAAGGGGATCATTGGAATCATATGCGAATACGTGCCGTTCAGGATGGAGTTTACAGCAATTGGTCCACCATGTTCCAAGTTCGTGTTCCTGAAGAACAGGGAAGCGATGATGGGGCTGGGAACTTTACTGTCACAATGCAAAGAGGGGCAGTATTCGAAGACACAGGAATGTTGCCATCGATGCCCGACAGTTATGTGACCTCAAACACCTTCGGTCAAACCACCAATTTTGGTTCATCGACATCTATGGCGATTGGACTTGACCCAGCAGACTCTGCCCACGACGCGGTTGGATTGATTTCCGTCGATTTGGCTGAATATCCATACCCTGCCACAATGTTACCGACTTCGGTTACGTTGCGCATGTATGTTTCAGGCATTGCAGGAAGTGGTGCACATAGCATCGCCATATACGAATGTGCAGGATTCAGCGAATCAAACGTGACTTGGAATAACTACAATCCAAACACGCAATGCAATGGAACTTCATCGTCCTCGATGACTTCAACCTCAACTAACACCGGTGTTTGGTATGAATGGGATGTCACCAACATTGCTCGAAATGCTTGGACTGGAAGCGGAGTCATGAACATGGCTTTGCAAACCGGTTGGGCGGGTACTGTTTACTTCACCTCAGCAGAAGGGTCCAGTGATTATGCCCCACAGTTGGTAGTCGATTATGTCGACAATCCAAACAACGCGACATCGCCGGCTCAGGTGTCACTCTTATCTCCGGGGCACTTGGAAGTCGTCTACGATGTGGGCCAATATACATTGGATACAGATACACGTCCAATGCTAACTTGGAGTACGTTGAACGACGCCACTGGTTACATTCTAATCCTAAGCAATTCAACTGACACACTCACTTACGAATCATGGGAGTCGAGTAGCAATTCTGGATTCACCCTAGGTGCATCATCCGCTACACCATCGACATGGACACCTGACTTTGATCTAGCAGTTGGAGAAATTTACACTTGGTCAGTACAGGCATTGAATAGCTCTGTACCAGGTCCACGTTCAGTACCATCTTCGTTTGGAATCGGCAATCCGGATATCACTGATGTAGGGAACCACGTTCACACAGTTGAAATCCAAGAGGGGTCCGATGTACCAGCTCTTGGCCATCTGCCGATTTGGGACACCTATCTAAACGAAGGCGATGCGAATGCAGGACATGGTACTGAAAGTACAATTCACATTGGAACAGGTTGTGAATCAGTTGCAGCCAACCGATGTCATGCAATCTATCAAATCGACATGGGTCAAATGCCATTGGATCAAATGGCAGTCAATCCTCATTCTGCACAGTTGTCCATTTACGCCGACCAAATTAGCCAACTCAGTCTAGCCAATTACCTTGATTTGACTGCTTACGCCGTTATCAATGCTAATTTTGATGAAAACAGTGCCACTTGGAATTCACCTTCTAGTGGATACAATTGGTCTGTGGCAGGAATGCAAGCAGGAGTTGATTACATTGCAACCCCACTAGATACTGTTCGAGTTATGAGTTCGTTCACTGGTGGGTGGCTGCACTTCGACGTCAGTGGAGCCATGACTACGATGAATGGTACAATCACAGTTGTCATCATGGGGTCCACAAATGCCGGACATATGCTGCTTGATCTAAAGTCTAGCGAATCGGTCTCGTCAGACAAACCCAAGTTGCAGTTTAACTATACATTGGTTGATTCGATTAGTTTGACAGGACCATCTACAACCGATTCAGATACGGGGGTACAATTCAGTGGCTCATTGTTAGATGCAGCCGGCAACACTCTGGCAGGGGACGTAATTTGGTCCTGCACGGATGGAAGCATCGACGCGAGTGGATACTTCACTCCTGACCAAACAGGCGTGGTCACAATTTCCGCCGGTTATGGTCAGGTCATTGAATCGGTCAACATCACGGTCACTGCAGGTTCACCAATTCAATTGGTTATCGTACCACTTGGAATCACGCTAACTGCCGATGAAACCTTTACGCTCAACCAAATCAAGGTGATTGACTCCAACGGAAACGAGGTTCCAGGCCAAACCATCCATTTGGAGATTAGCAATGGTACATTGTCCACCGGCTTGACGCTAACAACTCCAATTACAACCGATGTAACTTGGACACCATGGACTGCCGGTCAGCAATATCTGAATGCGACTTGGTCATCCCAACCAACCATCTCGGTTCCAATTACAGTTACAGTTGGTGCACCCAATTATTTCGAGATAGTCTCTGCTCCACACATTGAGGCAGGGAATACGACTGGATTCGCCATTGACGTTTTCGATCAGCGAGGGAACCAGATGGATAGCAGCCTCGGTGGAGTTCTAACTTGGGGGGCAGACAATGGAGAGATGGACAATGCATCCGGTGCATTTACTGGAGATCAAGTGGGCGACTGGAATGTATGGGTCGATAGCGACCTTGGGATATCTGGTAGCACCAGTATCGAGGTCACCTATGGAGACATTGCTGAACTCGAGGTCACTGCTGTGGGTCCGAGCAACACCATCATTGTCACTAGTTCGGGAACCCTAGACAGCGTCTCCATGACTGCTGATGATAGTGTGTCCTTCTCCGTTGTGAGAATCGATGTTCGGGACAATCAAGAATCTGTGGATCTACCTCTATCAGGGTGGACATGGCTCAATGGTGAATTCCAGGCAGGTCCTCCATCGATTTGGGATGCAGCCAACCAAGGATCGTCTTGGGTGAAAGCATCTTTGGAAGGCTTTGAAGTTGTTATCCCAATGAGTGTCGCTCACGGATTGCCAGTGTCTATTGAAGCTCAACCAGCAAACAATGACCCTGCCAATTTAGTCTTGGTAAGCGGTGATTCTGGACAATTAACCGCTAAGGTATTCGATGCAGATGGAAATCAATGGAACGTAGAGGCCTCGGCTTGGACGACATTAGATCCACAAGCTTCTAGTTGGTTAACTCCCGATGGCATTAACGCTGAATTCGACGCAACACTTGTGGGTAATTGGACCGTCAAGGTTCGGTATAATTACGAAGTCCCTGTTTTGGGAACCCAGCAAGTGGAGAATACAGTAACTTTCACAGTTTTACCTGGCGCACTTTATGAAATTACAACCGCACAGGATGCGAATATTTCTGCCGATGAAACCTATCAATTGAGCCCGGATGCTCGTGACTTCCATGGTAACGATTTACCGGAAGAAAACTTGCAATGGTTTGTGAAAGAATCATCACCTGGAGAAGAACCACTTAACTGCAATTCGGCATTATTGCCCAATTCGAATTGGACCGAAATTTCCATTGAAATGCGGGCTTCAAACTATGTTTGGGATGCAACAATTGTTGGTGAATACACAATTTGTGCGATTGGTGCCCAAGGAAAGAGTTCAGCATCTGTTGTGACCGTCACGGTCGGTGAAGTGGCTCACGTTTGGCACAAGGCTTACGCTTCAGGCGACGAATCAGGCGCAGCAATCAATTTGCAATCAACCGAAATCATCGCAGATCCTGTAATCAATCCATTGGTTGAAATCTGGGTCATGGATGCGGATGGAAACGAATACCAAACCAGCGCAATTTCTTGGCAGAGTGCAACATCAGGATTTGTCACAGAACAACACATACGCGATGCCAATTCAAATCCACTACTGGAGATTGGAAATTACAGATTCTTTGGCAAGATAGACCAAGCATATTCTCTCACATACAGTGCAGGCACATGCGGAACTTGCTCAGGAACTTGGAATATCACTGTGGCACATGGCCCACTGTCGAAGCTTTCAGCAGTTGCTAGCGCACCTGGCACATTAGAAGGCACATCTCTTGCGGTTGAGCAACAGGTGACAATATCGATTACAGTCGAAGGTTTTGATCAATTTGACAATCCAGTGCCTCTGACTCAGGATTTGCAAATTTTCATCCCAGAGGATAACGGTAATTTGAATCAGATCGGGTTGACTGGAGATGGAAAAACCACAGCGGATGTATACATGCTGAATGAAGGTGAGAACTCAGTTCAAGCCTGCTCAGGTTCAGATGGAACAATCTGTGACGACCCGGTATCTGTTACAGTTGCTGGCACCGTCGGTGGTTTCTTTGAATCCAATTCTCCGTGGTCATGGATTGGCTTGGCTGCCATTGTCACTCTATTGCTTGGTGTTCTTGCAGTCATCGTAGTTCTGATGCGTCGAGGAGATAGTGATGATGAATACGATGATGATTACTATGAAGACGAATATGACGACATTCCATCGGCTGCACCATCAATACCAAGTGAATCCTATACAGATACCGTTCCCGAAGAGGAATACAACACAACTGAGGAAGATGATGGTATTACAGTCGATGATGACGGAACCAAGTGGTATGAGGACGACGCCGGAACTTGGTGGTGTTTAGACCCCGGAATGGAAGATATTCCAGACAACTGGTATGAGTGGACCGAATAGGAAATCACTAGTTTGAGCCGTCCGCCGTAGGCGGACGGCTCGGGGTACCCTTCAAGAGATGTCTGTTGTGTCACGGTTTGATGCGAGTTGCCGCTTCGAGCAGGTGTCACGCGCTTCTCCTTGTGACTCTGCTTGTTTTCCAAGTGGCAGCAATTGGTTTCACCCACGTCGAGAAATTGGAACCTGAATGGAATCAACAATTGACAAATAGCAGTCTAACAAACAATGGGAATGGGACTTGGACTGTCACCTACGCAGTGGACATGGACACTACCTTAGATAGTGGAAATTCAACATCAAGTATGGACCAAATACCTCGATTTGAAGTGGGTTGGACAACAGCACAACAAGAGACCAGAATCGGCTTGCTGGGCTTTGATTTGGATGATGCTAGTTTTCCCACAAATACGACCATCGAGAGCGCAAATCTTCGAATTCATGTGTTATCTTCATCAGCCGCAGTAGATACCCAAGTTTGGAATATTCACCGACAAGATTGGAATGTAGAATACGCAACTTGGATGGCTAGAAATTCAAATTCTCAGTGGTCGGCCTCTGGAGCACTTGGGAACTTAGATAGTGGAGCCAAACAAGATCAACAAAGGGTAGATACAAATTCAACAGAAGTTCGATATGATGTCACTCAATCTCTCAAGTTGGCACAATATCAGCAATTGACAAGCACCAACTCAAGAGCCGGTTTCTTGCTCACACCAGGATTTGGGGGTGACTCTGGAATCATATCTTTCCACTCTACTGAATCACCTCAACCCGCTAAGAGACCCACTGTTGAAATTACATTCCGCTGGCAAAACCCCTCACTCCTGAGTAACACACCTTCATGGATCGATATATCACCAAAACTAGCAATTACGGATACAGATAGCACAATCGATTTCACCTCAACCATACGTTCTGAACGAGGCGATATCATCAATGCAGGTGTTTCTTGGTCAACCTCATCGGGAACAATCGATGGTAGTGGTCGCCTTTCAGCGACACAATCAGGTGTATTGACCATCACTGCTCAAGGGGGGAATACCGAAGGTGAACAGGAAGTTTGGGTTCGCCCGGGGGCACCATTGACCATTGCGATGGCCACAGAAAACTACTCAATCACCGCCGATGATTCGATTCCAATCATTGCGCACGGTGTTGACCAATATGGTAATCCAGTGTATGGTTTGACCTTCAGTTGGTCCACCTCATCGGGAACAATTGATCATAACGGGTTGTACACGCCGACAGAAATCGGCTTGCACACCGTCGCAGCACAATGGGGCACACATGTGGCAGTTTCAAACGTGAGCGTTTCAATGGGAGGGGCTGCCAACATCATCCTACCGACAAATTTCACTGCACGTGCTGGAATAGGGACCCAAATTCCTGTTATCATCGAAGATAGATTTGGCAATGTGTTGCCACAATCAGCTGCGGCTGGACTAGATTGGGTTGCTGAGCGCGGTTCCATCGATTCTGCTGGATATTATGTAGGTCAGGAAGTGGGAATTTGGCAAATTAATGTCACCAGTGGGACGGGCGCAAATGGGTCTGGTTGGGTGACGGTAGAACCCGGTTTGGTTAACACCTTGGAAATTATCAACCCCGATAGAGAAATCAGTGCTGATGAGGCACTCCCTCTGGATTTACGTTGGATAGATCGGGTAGGAAACAACGTTTCGGTTCTTTTGCCATTGGATAATTGGTCCGCTGAAAGTGGTAATTTCCGCATCAAGGATGGTTTTGTCGAGTGGTTGCCTAGTCAGGCCGGAGTTTGGCGTATTTCGGCCCAGGCCGAAGGTGTCGAAGCTTGGATTGACCTTACCGTTGTTACCGGTGCAATTTCTCGGGTTTGGATTGATGCCGAATACGATATTTTTACTGCCGATGATGAATCCATTCTTATTTTGCAAGCTGAGGATTTGCGGGGCAATCGATGGCCAATTTCCGCCGAATGGTCGGTCTTAGAACCAGAAGTTTCGAATTCACTGGTATCAGACATATCCGGAGTAAGATTCGTTGGAGGGATGGCAGGAACATGGACTGTTGTCGCAAATCATTCTGGATCTGAAGGTTCCTTTGGAGCCGAGCTTGAACTTGAGGTCAAACCGGGAAGACTCGCTCGAATTACAATTGCTGGCGATGGCTCAACGATATCTGCAGACAACGCATTCGAATTGGACCCAATTCTCAGTGATGCAGATGGTAATTTAATCTCTGGTGTTCAATTGAATTGGACTGTGGATGGAATCGATATTACACCTCAACTTCGGCTTTCAGGAGGGACGTGGCAACCTAACTCTACTGGAGATCACTTGATTGAAGTGGATGCAGCGGGTCGAACTGCGAGATCAAGAATTTACGTGGAACAAGGAATTCCACACCAGATAATCGCCGATATCGATGCACCAATTGAAGGAGTTGTTTCCAGTGGTGAGCCCTTTACAATCACAACCTATGCAGTTGACATTTCTGGAAATCAAGCACCATGGTCTGTGGAATGGGATTT
>DAVT01000085.1 GCA_002505685.1 Euryarchaeota archaeon UBA501
GCCGCATCGGCGGCAGCCACAATCACGTCTCTATCTTCGCAAACTTCGAAATCCGTTGAGGCGACACACAATGTGACGGTGAAAGTGCCCTGTGTGTTGTAAACATGGCTTGTTGTCATACTTGGTTCACCTAAGTTTCCATCTCCAAAATCCCAACTAAATGAGAGTGCGTCTGCATCGGGATCACTTGAACCAGATGCGGAAAATTGTACGGTATCCCCTACCTTGACGGTTCCTGATGGAGTGATATTCATGGTCACAGTAGGGGGTGAATCGCTGGAGAACGTTTCAAGGCACC
This sequence comes from Euryarchaeota archaeon UBA501, assembly GCA_002505685.1. Taxonomy (GTDB): domain Archaea; phylum Thermoplasmatota; class Poseidoniia; order Poseidoniales; family Thalassarchaeaceae; genus MGIIb-P. Next base: position 299 of record DAVT01000085.1, read on the forward strand.
CCGCCAATGATGTGGCCAAGAACAGGGCGGCGGTGAGAAGCACTGTCGCGCGTCGCATGAAAGGAAGGGCGCGTTTGTCCATCATCAACCATTCGCTAAATTGGAAGTTTTGGGCTTCAGAATGAAAACAATGTCTGCTGACGGCTGCCTTTGAGCAAATCATCGGCTGACCAGTCATACGTTTCGGTAATTCTCCCCATGGCCCGAGCTAAGCGTTCGGCGTAAAACATCCAATCGGGTTCAGGCGGTGCGTCGCCAGTTTCAGTTACCAACCACGGTTCAACTGTCAAGGGCCGTTTACGGGCATCTGTTACAATGTAACTAACCTTCATACCGGGGGTAAATTGCAATCCACGAGCGATTCGCTTGCGAGCGGCTTGCACATAGGGTAAACCGTCTGGATTATCATAAACCGCAGTGAAATCAACAGTTCCATCCTTGAGCACCTTGCCTTTGCAAGAACGACTGATAATGAGATCGGATACATCGACTTCTCCAGCCTTGACCGATTTAATCAAGCCCAAAACGTGACTGACTGCTCCTTTTTCATCCCCATCCAATATCCGCTCAAAGGTACCCATCATGGTGTTATTGAGTAGGTCAAAAGAATCGGTCCTACGGACCTCATAACCCCGGATTAGCAAATCTTCTTCTGGCCAAACCACGCGACCGACATAACGCTTCTTGGCGCCGTGGCTAAAGAATACTGAAAGGCCCTTTTCAAATTCAAGTTCTGCACCCTCTTTGGTAAAGCGGCTTGCCAGTTCATGGCCAAACTCTACCAGTGATTCTTTGCCCTCCTCGGGGGCCGAAACAAAGACAGAATCTGTATCTGAATATACGACAGGGTGACCTTCTTTGTCAAGCGCGTGAATGATTTTCTTGATGTTTGAACGAGCCCACGCTGTGATTGCTGAGCCAATGTCTGGGTGTGTGAATCGATAGAAAGCAGAGGCGAAGACACCGTAGAACGTGTTCATGAGAATCTTCACTGCAGATTGCATTTGGTCGTGAAACATACGTGTAGATTCATCCTCTGCTGTTTTCATCAGGGCCTTGTGTTCGTCCCGCAGGGCCATCAAATCTTCCAGCAACCGGGGGACGAGGCCTTCACGTACGCTCTTCTTGAGGAACTTTGTTCCACTGGGCGATTGATTCACTTCACTGGATTCATCCGATGTATCGACCCGGGTTGTGTGACAAATGTTGTTTGAAATCATGATGGAGGGGTACATCGATTTGAAATCCAGCACGGCAACCCATGGATATCGTCCACCTTCAATATCGTGGACGTATCCACCGGTAATCGCATCGGATTTCCCTCTACGATTGGTCATGGGAACTGCGATATTTTCTCGATCTGCAAGACGGATGACTAGACTGTCCAACCATTGACTCGTAGTACCAACGATTGCAGTTTCCAAGGGCACCTTGCCAACCGCAGCAAGGGCCTCTTTGCGCGCGGTTGCAGAAATTGCATCAAGTATCTCAATGGGCAACAAGGCATCCTGAGCACAATATTCCAGAACTACATCCGGGCGTGAAGCCCATTCCTCATCCATGCGGCTCGCATCAACATCCATCTTGCGCAACTCTTCGCGTTCCGGGAACAATAATTCGGATACGAACTTCAGAGTTTCACGCTTGGGACGCAAGGTCATTCTCGCTTCCCACCATGCATCCATTACGCAGCGGCCTGTCAATGTCCATCGACGGTTCTGCTGACGGTTGGGTACTATCGGGGCACCCCGCATTCCACCTCCTTTGCACGCATCTTCTGTTGCCGGTACACGTCCCCATCCCGCAAGAGCTGCCCGAGTTAACCGGTCCTTCCGATCCTCCAATTCTTCCATGCGCTCTTTGATCTTAGGCAAATCGAAATTGTCGATGTTGTATCCAGTGATGATGTCTGGGTCGGAATCTCGAACCAATCGTGTGAGGGCCTCAAGCATCTCTCGCTCATCACCTCGGAAAGTATGCGTCTCTGATTTCCCATGTTGCTCAATTACTGCGGCTGCACAGAGAATTTTACCTGATTCAATGCTGGTTTCTAGATCGAACGAGAATGTGATGAACGGGGCTGCAAATGCATCGATGGCTCGTAAATCGTCAATGTGGCACCTCGCCACTTGATCGGTTGGATAGAGTCCTCGACCTCCTGCATCTCGGATTGCATCTCCATCTTGTGGTAACAGTTCCCCAGACCAAGCAATGTGCGGCCCCAAATCCAAATCAAGAAGCAAACGCTGAGGGAATACAATGTCCGCACTGCTGACTTCCCACCCCAATGCCTTCACAGTGTCACGAATTTTTGGAACGTTGTACGGCTGCCTAACCTCAACCTTCCAGTGTAACTTTGAACCCAAATCGGTCCACTTTTCGACCGGTTCATGAATCAAAGTGACATCTTTCACTTCACGAACAATCGACAAACGCTCTCCAAGGTCTTCTGGTAATTCTGAGGTCTTGCCGGGAATTGCAATGTCAAAGAATGGACGGAGTCCATGCACCAACAGGAGGGTGGAGTGACCCTCGCGCGCGCGCAGCCAGAGTTCGACCACGGTTTGTGAACCTGAACCTTGGTAGGAAGCCGCGACAATACAGGCCTCCTCTTCGACGGACATGGTCGTCAATTTCGGCGGGTGTCTTTCAATTCTATGTATACGCCTCCCCTGATTGAACTGAGAAATTGCAGGCGCAATGGTTGAGAACCACCCCCTGCGTTGACAACCTAGCGAAGGGGTGAGATTGTGGCCGAACAAATCGATTGGGACTCGCTAACATTCTCATTCACCCCAACGGATACAATGTACGTAGCCAAGTGTAAACTCGGGGAGGAATGGACCCCCGGCGAAATGATGCCTTTTGGAGACATCACCATTTCACCTGCGGCTGGTGTTCTCAATTATGGCCAAGGGTTGTTTGAGGGAATGAAAGCCCAACGAAGTGTCAACGGTGGAATTGTTCTGTTCCGTCCAGAGCGAAATGCTGCAAGGCTTCAAGCTGGAGCAAAGAGACTCGGGATGCCACCTGTACCCGAAGATATGTTCCTCGATGCGGTTGAATCCGTGGTCGCGGCCAATGCACGCTGGGTTCCTCCTACCGGGAAAGGAGCGCTATACATTCGTCCAGTATTGTGGGGAACTGGAGCAATCCTTGGTGTGTCACCCGCTCCCGAATACACCTTCATGATCTACGTCTGCCCAGTCGGACCTTACTTCAAGGGTGGAATGCACCCGATATCACTCAAAGTCAGTGATGAATTTCATCGCGCCTGTCCGGGTGGCTCTGGCGGTGTCAAAGCCATTGGGAATTATGCTCCAGGCATGATGCCCTCCAAAGGTGCAAAGAAAGATGGTTTTGCTGAAATTATCTATCTAGACGCAGTCGAGCATCGCTACATCGAAGAAGTCGGTGCGGCCAATTTCTTCTGTGTCAAAGACGGGGTGATCTATACTCCTGAATTGACCGGGACGATTCTACCGGGGATTACACGTGCATCGATTATTGATTTGGCTCGAAGTAAGGGATACGATGTTCACGAGGAGAAGGTCGACATTGAATTCGTACTGCAGGCAGATGAGTGCTTCTGTGCCGGTACGGCAGCGGTTATCAGTCCCATTGGTTCGATTTGTCATGGAGATGTTTGTACGATGTACTGCAATAACGAGGTTGGGCCTGTAACCCGTGAATTGTATGATGCCCTAACGGGAATTCAAACTCAAGCTGAAGCCGATGAATTTGGTTGGATACGAGCAGTCCCAATTCCCGATATTAATGCAGAATAAACGGTTTATTCTTCGGATGTCTCTTGTTCTTCGTAACGCATCATGGCTTCGTGAAGAGCATGTACAATTCGGCGGATATCTTTTCGATCAACCTCTGATGGATATGCATCAATGACCTCTTGGTATGTGATACTGACGCCCAATCTGCGTGATGCATAAAACGCCAATGCACAAGCCATGGCTTCAGTACTTCGGCCCTTGGGGATATCCTCAGCATTTGCCACGTTTAGCACATGGTTGGCTTCAACCTTGAATCCAGAATCAAAATCAATTTGGTTTGACATTTGGTCAATGAGTAGAAACAATTGATCGCTCTGGTCCATATGTGGTCCTTGATGGAGTGACTTTTCAATACTTGCAAAATCACTTGCGGCGCTTTCTACGTTCACTTGGTTTGCTACCTTTTGCACCCTTGAACGATTTGCGTTGACTGCGCCCTCGCTTGTCGCCCGTTTTGGGCCCGCTGATTTTGGCTGCTTTTTCGGCGGCCTTCGCTTCAGATTGTTGACTGTTCCAAGCACTACCGATGGCTTGCAATATGCCTTCTTTTGAATCTGAACCCGTGGCTGAAAGAGCATCCTTAATTGAAATCCATAGCCTACCTTCTTTTTCTGAAGGTCTTGCAGGATGACTGATTGCCTCTTCTCGTTTCATTTTGCGGATTCCAGCATTGCGGGCTGCATAGGCCAGTCCATCAAGAGTCGGATTTGCGACTGAGCGGTCTTTGGAAACCCGTCGTCCTGAACGGCGACTTGCTTTGGAATCGAAGTATCCAGGCCACACGACGATTCGGTCGGGGTGATTGGCCATCTCGGTGCCTCCAACGCTGGGGACACGTCCTCAGTTGTCAACCTTCACTCTAGCAGAACGCCGTTAATTACGCCGTGACTGCCCGGTCGGCTGGTGATTCGAACAAGGCCCTTGTCTGTCTCAACAACGGCTCCCTTGGTCATGATGTTGCGGCGGACAAAGTTGGGGTCTGCAGCATTTTCTGATACGGATTGAAGAGTTGCTTGTATGACCTTTCCAGTCTTCTTGTCAGCAACGTTGACGATGGAATCATACAGGACACGTACTGTCTGAGAACCTGCTCGCTTGCGGTAATTTTTGCGACTCGGCTCACCGATCATGGTGAATTGCTTTTCTGATGCAATTTCGGTTCGGCGCTTGCCGCGATAACTGCTTGGTCGCTTGAGTCGACCGCCTGATGACTTGCGTCGTGAAATACCGTGCCAGTGTGCCATCTTGCTTCCCTCTGGGAAGCGGGCGACCTACTTCCCTTATTTCAAGAGCGCGATTGGATAATTTTCACGTTCCGGTGGGTAAATAGCCAAAACACGACCCGGCCGAACTGGTGAGAACCGTGGGAGAAGGACGTTTGGAATTCAAAATTGAACTGCGTGATGAAGCGGGGCAGTTGGCTTTGGTAAGTCGAGAATTTGCGAATCATGGAATTAACATTGAAACTATGTGCGCAATCGATACCAATGTGGTAATTGTTACCGATCAGGTTGCGGAAGCACGAATGGCATTGAGTTCAATGGGTATCAACTTCTCAACTACACAACTGTTGTCTCAATCGATGCCCGACAAGCCCGGTGCATTGGCAGATTTCTCAGAGCGATTGGGTGAGGCTGGAGTCAGCATTACCTCGATTTACGTGTTGTCAAGAATTCAAGGGGCAACCGAGTTGGCTTTCTCAGTCGATGACATGGACAAAGCTCGTGCGGTGTTGAACATTCACGAATCGGTTCCACCCTGATTATGCTAGAACCAAATCGAGTTCAGACAGAATCGAGCCATCTTCGCTCAACAATCGAGCGTGTATGTGGTCTCCCCTAAACATCGGACCTACACCGGAAGGAGTACCACAAAACAACAAGTCTCCCGGCTCCACGGGTGCCCAACTTGACAATTCTTCAATCAAATCTAGCGGTGAGAAACTCATCTCACCGATGGATGCTTCTTGACGTGGGTTTCCATTTACTGCCAATTCAAGACGAAGGTGAGCCAATCCGACGGGGGGTTCAGAGAAGTTTCCCACAATAGCGCTATTTGCAAATCCCTTCGATTGTGTCCATGGCATACCTTCTGCTTTGGCAACTTTCTGCGAAATACGATCGGTTAAATCAAGGCCTACGGAAATTTGAGAGCATGATAGGTTTTCATCCAATTTGAGCACCAATTCAACCTCATGATGAACCTCATCAAGATAGGATGGGATGACCAATTCACAACCCAGTGGGGGTTCTGCCAATGCTCCCCATGGTTTCAGGAAAAAGCGCGGTGATTGAAGGGGCTCTCCACCCATCTCTTTGGCATGTTCGTCGAATGTCCGAAGAGCACACCAGATACTTGGCATGGTTCGCGGAAGTGGCGATTCATCATCAAATGAGCGGGCGAGGATTCAAGGAGCGTGGAGGTCCCGTTGCAATCGTGGCAAAGAAGGATTGGAAACTCAAGGCCCGCAAACCGGTGCGTCACAAGAAAATCAAGAGATTGATTGAGAGATTAACCGTGCCTTTGGGTGTAGACACTGATCTTTCAAGCGCGTTTCTAGAAACTGCTTCCTTTGGGCCTTGGGATTTGTTGATTGTCGATAAATTGCCATTGGGTATGGAAGTTGAAAGTCCGGACAATGAAATCATAGCTTTCCCTACACTTCGAGGAGTACTGGCATGGAACCCCAATCTGAAATGGTGCGAAGTCGATCACGGGGCCATTCCATTTCTCATGAATGGAGCGGATTGTATGGCGGCTGGAATCCATCGCGCTTGCGATACCATTGAGATTGGTGACTTAATCTGGATTCGTGATCAATCTCACGGGAAACCATTGGCCATCGGTTGGGCCACCATGAATGCCATGGAAATGGTAGACGCAACCAAAGGTAAAGCCGTCAAAATGCTTCATCACATCGGTGATGAATTGTGGGAATTGGAGTTGTAATCACTCTTCTTCGTCTATTTTTCGTACATTGATTGCATTGGGCCCTTTCTCGGTTTCCCCGACATCGAACTCCACTGAATCTCCATCGACGATTTTTCCTTCGACGTTGGTGATGTGAACGAAGAGATCTGAATCTCCTTCTCTTTCGATGAATCCGTAACCATTCTTGTGATTGAACCATTTGACAGTTCCTTGTGCCATAAGCGCGCGCGAGCGCTCATAGTTATTGAGCGGAACCCCTAGATGTGGGAAAAAGATGCCAGTTTTGACGACATCGAGAAAGGCGAGAATTATTGAATGGACAACGAAACGACGTGGTATGATGCGACGCCTGCTTGTTGTTTGTGTGGTTTTATCGTTGAGTGTACCGTTTGCCATGGCTGCAGATGATTCTGGTGTCAATCGAACCATCGATACCGAAGGAACTCCAATTCACTCGATTGTGGTCCCCGACGTGTCCACTGATGGTGTCGACTTTGTCATCAATGTAACACTCACCAGCGAGGCTGCAGGAAATGGTACGACCGTTGAATGGACTGTTCAACAGTGTATCAATAGCGGTGTCTGCAATCCGCCAGAGAAGTTAGGGATGAGTGGTTCTGAAGCAAATTGGACCGGGACGATTACACCTGTAGACACACATTCCTACATCAATTACGATATCGTATTGACATACTCTAACGGGGATGATGAAAAAATTCCTGAGGGTGGTTTTTCAGAAGGTGGTAAGGTTTGGTCAGACTGTTGGGTTTCTGGTGAAGACAGTGGTGGCAACAATTGTCCAGACACCATCGTTCTACCCGAAGAAGGATTGCCAGCCCCAGCCCTATTTGCAACAATCGCTGTTGGATTGACGGCTGCGTTAATCGCCAAGCGTGATGACTAAGCGTCTTCGCGAATGTCACTGACTCGGTGAATCAATGGGTATGACCATTACAGATGAACAAATTGCCAAACTGCGAATGGCGTTTGATGCGAACCCTGCAAACAAAGTGGCACAGAATGCTGTGACAGGTGTTCAGTTACCGAGTTTGGCTTTGAATCGAAGCGTTATCCAAGATACTGCCAACACATTCAGCATCAAATTGGATGAGTGGAAAGTAACGTCTCAAAAGAGTAGTGGACGTTGTTGGCTATTTGCTGCCCTCAATCTATTTCGTGTGGGTGCGATGAAGAAAATGAATATCAAAAATTTTGAATTCAGTCAAGCTCATATTCACTTTTGGGACAAGTTTGAGCGTTCAAATCACCTACTTGAAGCGGTCATCGATACGGCTGACCGGCCGGTAGATGACCGAACCATTCACTTCCTACTTTCTGATCCAATCGGAGATGGTGGACAATGGAATATGGCAATGAATCTCATTGAGAAATACGGACTCGTACCAAAATCGGCTTACCCCGAATCGAATACCAGCAGTGCCACTAGATGGATGAACATGGAATTGAAGAATATCCTCAGAAGTTCAGCTTGTGAAATTCGGGCAATTCTCAGCGAAGGTGGTAGCCTAGAAGATGCCAGGGCTCACAAAGAGAAGCGAGTTTCCGACATCTGGAACATGCTTTGTATTCACTTGGGAACTCCCCCTACCAGTTTTGACTGGCAGTGGAGAGATAAAGATGACAAATTCCATCGGAAAGGGGAGATGACACCACAAGAGTTTGCGGCAGAGTATGTGGATGTAGATTGGAGAAATTACGTTTGTATTGTTAACGACCCACGCAATGAGTATTACCAAACATACACTGTTGATTATCTACAGAATGTAGCTGGAGGGCCTCCTGTGGTCTATCTGAATGTGCCCAGTGAAGAGATGAAAGCAGTGACCCAAAAACTGCTTGAAGATGGAATCCCAGTATGGATGGGTTGTGATGTCGGCAAAGAAATGGACCGTAAAGGCGGCTATTGGGATGCCAACCTGTTCAATGTCAGCGGCCTTTATGGTGCCGAATACGGCATGGACAAGGAGAATAGATTGCGACATGGCCAGACGATGATGACTCATGCAATGCTATTCACCGGAGTGGATGTTGTAGATGGTAAACCACGCCGATGGCGAGTAGAAAATTCATGGGGCGAAGATTCCGGGCAAAAGGGATACTACACTATGAACGATTCATGGTATGATGAATACATGTTTGAGATTGCAGCGCCCAAAGAGTATCTCACAGAACAAATGCTTGCAGGACTGGAAACTGAACCGGTGGTGCTACCTGCTTGGGATCCGATGGGGTCACTCGCCTGAATGGAGCCACTCCGCGACCTTCAGTAAGCAACGCTTGGATTCAGGAATCAATGGTCCGAAAAGCCACCAATCATGGAACATGGTTGGCCAAATGTCCACTTCAATGTCTACACCTGCGTTCGCTGCATATTTTCCAACCATCCGACTATCGTCCAACAAAATTTCTTGATCACCCACTAGAATCAATGTACGAGGCAATCCTTCGAAGTCCCCAAAGATTGGAGAGATGTAGGGGTTTTTCTTGTCTAATGGATTTGGAGCATAATGATCCGCACATGCAATCGCGGTTTGTCGCAGTAACATCGGATCCGATCTTGCCTTTGTTGCGTAAGTTTCAGACTCACAAGTCAAATTCGTCCAAGGGGAAAATAACACTGCACCGTCAGGGAGTTTGCAGCCCTCATCTCGAAGGCGCATCATGAGAGCGAGACTCAACCCTCCTCCTGCTGAGTCTCCGCTGAGTATGATTGTCGATTTTGGATTTTGTTCGACGATTTCAAACCATGCTGCAAGTGCATCATCAATCGCTGCTGGATAGGGGTTTTCAGGTGCCAATCGATAATCGATTGAATGACAAATACTACCTGTGAATTTGGCAAGGTTTCTCAATCCGATTCGATGAGTTGTGGAAGAAGAACCAATGCAGTATCCTCCTCCATGAAGATACACAATAATCGTGTTCGGGTTTGTTTGTTTGTTTGGTACAAAAGTGATGCCGGGTACCCCTCCAAATGTTCCTCGAATCGTTCGAACTCTAGTGGATGGAATCAATTTGGAAGCAAACCAAGTTTGGGGATGAATAAATCGACGAATTGCTTTGGGGGAAGGGCGGAAGATTCGATACAGCAATTTGTTTGGACGCAAGCACAGTGAAATCAAGCGACTGCGGAGGCTCAACGAATCACCCAGACCAGTGTTCACAGAGGCGCTCAATGAGGCGTCGAGCAGGGATCCCCCACTGTACGATGGTCACTGTCGCTCTGCTTCGATCCGGTTCCAGGGTGCCGTCTTCCAATCCTGGTGCCCCTAAATCAGACGGGACTAAGGGGAGCATTCCAGAACCGGTTTTTACGTTAATTTGTACACCCTTTTTCTTGGACTCTATTGATATCCATTCACAATCTGCTTGGCCTTCAGATTTCAACACCCGATGAATGACCTCGACTATTTGTTCGATGGGGTCAGCAACTGTACCCGCGGGCAAGCCTTCAGAATCGCCGACAGATGGACCGTATGCATCTAGGAATGGCAAATCATGATCATGCTGGGCGAGCAAATCATCCAAGCCACGTCCTAAACCTCGCTTGTCCGCCATCTCGTTCACTCCAAGGTGAGGTTCCACCGTTGAGCAAGATTGACTGCAAGGTCGCGATAATCCTTCCCTCCCTTCGATTCTGGTGCATGAACATGAATTGGAATTCCTTCACTGGGAGCTTCGGCCAACTTGATGTTTCGACGAATGGGGGGTTCAACAATCAAATCTCCGAAGGTTTCCTTCAATTGACTCTGTACTTGGCCATTGAGTAAAGTTGGTGCGTGCATAGTCATCATGACTCCATCAAAACCCAATTCAGGGTTCAAGCGCCGTCGAACTTCTCGTATAGTGGATGATAACATTGCAACTCCTTCCAATGCAAAGAATTCAGTCTGAACAGGTACGAGTACTGCATCACTGGCCACCAGGGCATTGATGGTTACCAAGCCCAGACTAGGAGCCGTATCAAGTAGAATCAAATCATAGTGTGGGAGCAAGGATTCAAGCCCTTCTGCAAGGCAACGTTCTCGGCCCAATCTGGTAGAAAGTTCCTGCTCGAGACCTACTAAGGATCGTTCCCCAACAATGAGATGAAGACCGGGGATTGCTGTTGCATGACGGCATGCTGCCGCTTGTTCAGGCTCAGTGAATAGAGTTCGAGTCGTATGAACGACCCGACTTTTGTCAATACCCAAACCTGTCGCGCAATTTCCTTGCTGATCGCAATCTACTACTAACACTCGGATGCCATTCAGTGCAAGATGAGTGGCGACGTTGATGACAGTCGTGGTTTTTCCCACACCTCCTTTTTGGTTCATGACTGTAACAACCCGACCTCGGTTTGGGGGTGTTGAAGCCGCCCGAGGAAGTTCGATTTCCACTCTAGGCTCAGCGGAGCTCAAAGTATCAACTTCAGGTCCTTGGATTTCCTCTTCTGTGAATTCCACGACCAAGGGGGCTGCGACCGCTTCAGGCAATTCGCTATCCTCGCTCACGGTGCATCCCGATTGTGTCCGCTCTTGTGGCGTTCTTGAGGCTGACGGGTTGGTTCCAGCATCAAATGGCGTTTTTTGGCATTTCAAGCAGGAGTCGAAGTCAGAATCCAGCCTCCCATTCTAGCCGATTCTCCGTCCATACCCACGCGTAGGCTATGTTCTGTATTTCCTTCAGTCCAAGTTCGTTCAAGATAAACCGTGACTTGACCTTCTGGCATGAATCCCAAATCATCCAACCACTCTGAAACTGCATTGTCTTCGGGAACTACCAATGCATACCCAACTTGAACATCATCTCGAACTTCTCCATTACTGGTGATTTGGGGATGCAGGTCGGGATATCTATCAGATGACAACATTCGATTCTCTAGCAAAGCCAATTTGTAGGTCTGAGGGATTTTATCCCTAGCGTGTTCCGGTTTGTCATCCCCTGCCAATGGACCATCCCCCGAATTTAGACAATTTCCCTCACTGAACCAAGTCACTCGAACCCATCCTGCTTCTGAAGAACTAACCCAAGACAGGTTCCATATTGGAGAGTCTCCTGAACGATCGTCTTTCGCAGCGAAGACATAGCCGTCTCCATTAAGTGCGATATGAGCTGCACCGAAGCCGTCTGCGTCCGAAATCACGCAGGAGACTGCTTTCTCCAGCGTGAATGGTCGAATGCTTGAGTCGTCGGGCATGTGTGTTGTCCAAGCGACCAAACTTGAGGTGGAGGGTTTTCCATCACTAGACAATGGTCGAGTTGCATAGAATTGTTGCCAATCGAGTAAATCGTCACCCTGCTTGAATTCTGTTTGCTCAAGCGTATACTGCGTCACAAAGGTTCCCTCAGGGAAGGTCAAATCAATCGCTTGGGATTCAAGCAATGAGCATCCAGAGTTCTTTTGTGATTTGTCAATGGATATATCCACAATTTGTTTTGCGGGTAGTGGTTGTTCGGGAATTGCCCAAATCACCATTTCAGCCCGACCTAGACAATTGCCAATTTGCTTGTGGAACATGCGAATTTGAATGGCATCTTGGCCTCCAATGGTTGTCGCAGAGCCAACCTCCCAACCCCAGCCTTGGTAGTCTTCATTGTCTTTTGATTTCTGACCCTCTTCTAGAATCTGTAAACCGAATACATCGTAGATGTTCACTGGATGCATTGGCAATAGCATTCCTTCAATCAAATCTGTAGCAGAATCGAAACCTACAACCCCATCAAATGTTGTTGCCTCAGCACTGTATTCTTGACCTTCCGCATCGATGAAATCTAGAGATGTTTCAGAACGCATTAACCCTCGTTCAGTGATTTCGTGCCACTGAGTAATGTCGATATTGAGTTGATTATTTCGATTCAACCATTCAAGTGAACTGCATGTTTCTGGATTAATTGCTGACCATGTGTTGCCTGAAAGATCTGCAGCGAGATCGTATTCAAGCGATGATTCAACTGCATTCCAAGTTCGACCATAGGCATCCAATGCCTTAACTGCACCCTCTAGATTGGTGTCCATCGGATCGATCAGGTCTTGCAGTGAACCGTCTTTAATTGAGGCTGAGCCTGTTCCAGAGAAATCAATTTGAAGTTTTTCACAGACGTCATCTAGAGCACTGGGGGAAATTGCATCTCTCAACAAAGCAACCATTTCATCACCATCAGCCTGAATCAAACCATCGTTGACATCAAAACGCAAATTATCTCCATAGCGGGATGGAGCAGTTTGGAAGACTGAAGCCTCACTATTGAGATACCACCAACCACCGACTCCAAAGAGCAACAGGACCACTAGGACTGTGGCAATGGTCGTGCCATCCTTGTACCATGCAGTTCCTTTTGTGGCCACCTGCACATCCATTTTGATTGAACTTGTTGTTGTTTCTTCGGTTATCTCGGAGTCGTCTTCATCGAGAATTTCAGCCTCAAAAACCTCTGCTTCCATAACTTCTTCTTCATCTTCCTGGACCAATGTGATGGGTTCATCATCGTCTTCGTCTAGGATTAAGACATCCTCGGTTGCATCCAAAATACGAGATATCAAATCTGCTTTTTTTCCGGTCGTTGAAAGGCCCATTTCTTTGAGGCGAATCTTCAATTCTGCAACTTTCATTGCAGAGAGTTCATCCTCACTCATGGCCATCCTCAGAGAGGATGGCGATGCTGGCCGCTTTCAACCTCTTCGCTTGAGGTGTCGGCCAATTTGGGATTATTGGATGATTTCATCCATTCCGCATAGCGTCAATTTGCTCTTGAGTCCAGCCTGCAGATAGGAGTTGCTCGTCTGTCCATGCTGCTGCTGAATTTTCTTCAGCTGACTCTGGTTCTTGTTCCGGTTCATCATCCTGTTCTGGACTGGCTGCCGCTTGTGCGAGTGAAAGGCCTTCAGGTTCTGGGGAATCCGCATTTTCAGGGCTTTCAATCTCAGGTACACCCATTTGTTCGCCACGTTGTTCTGCTTCTGCCGCTTCCAGTACTTCGTCCTCTACCTTCTTTTCAGGGCGACCTTCAGGATACTTGAGTTGCTTGTAGGCGTTTCCTGTTTTCTGCGCACCGATAAATGCGAATCCGGCCATCATGAATGTAATCAGGCCAATCGGGACAGTGAACATTCTCGGCCAATAGACTGCAACTTCAGCATCCATTGTGAGTAAGGTTCCAGGGTTATCCACAGGCTCAACCCATTCAATACGGATACACTTCTGGCCGGGTTGAGTTTTGAGAGTGAATTCAATTTTCTCGCCCTGTTTGGCTGGCTCTGTACTACTGTACCATGATCCTTCTGG
>DAVT01000090.1 GCA_002505685.1 Euryarchaeota archaeon UBA501
AACAATTCAGCAGTGGATGGAGAGTTAATCATGAAATACAGTAGCGAAGCAAATGCAAGCAGTGAACCACCTGTCATCAGCAATGTGTCAATGATGCGGTGATGTTGACAAAGGGCCGGTATTTTCTGAGCGCCCCCGATTGAAACTGCAAAGCGCCAAATCAGTCCCAAAATCAACATCCATATTGCAATCGTACCAATCGAAACGGATTGACCGATGGCCTCGCCCATTTCCTTCCAAGATTCTTCTAGAAGTGGTGAATCATAAGAGAATATCATCGGTTCATCGCCTAACAAAACCGTAACCTCGTCTTCTGTAAAGGAAACATCATTGCTACCCATTTCGGGTTCAATCTCGTCAAAATTAATCGTGTAACTCGCCCAGGTCCCCGACATTACAAATGAAAAAACGACAACGACAACGATTTGCAGAATCGGAATGACCAATTTTTGTGGTTGTGATTTCAGCGGGGAAAAGTTGAGGCTGATCGACTCGCCATCGCTAGAAAATAGACCTGAAAAAGTGGCATTAGGCAATATGGTGGAGTCGTCCGCAATCATCCAACTCGGTTTTTCTTCGGTCAATTCGGCGCGATTGTAAAGGACAATCATCCACATCATCGCAACAGAACACAATCCACCTAGAATCGATAAGAACACACCGGTAGATGGCATTGGCTCAAAATTGATCAGCAAAGGCTCTGGAGCGAATCCTGGGAGGAAAGCCCCTGTCAAATATTCATGCGGATATACACCGTCTGAAGGAAGATTGGTGTACCAAATAATTGGAGTGGAAAAAAGCACTACTGAAGAAATACCGCCCGCCAATAGTGTAGGGCGACTTGGCATCACCTGTGCAAGTGAACAAAGACACAATATTGCCGTGATTAGAACGGTTCCGATTCCAATCCAAATCATCCATTCGGCCACGGCTCCTGCAGTATCCATGTCTTCGAATGTAGAACTGACATTCCCTTCGGAACTTTGTGCCAACTCATCATAAGTTTCAGTCTTGGAAATTTCAGATTCGTAAGCCCCTAATTCCCGTCCCCAATCCGTGCCGGTTTTCTCAGTATCCATTTCCCGAAGATGTAAATCACTCTCAATTGTGACGTTCACAATCACTTCTCCAAAAACTTCGTTCTGAACTGTTCTGGTTGATTCATCATCAACCGTCGCCCAAACAGCTCCCTTTGAAAAGCCCGCAAATACGACAGCAAGTAGGGCGAGAATGAGCGCACAGGTACCGTACCGGTGCCTTGGATGAATGTCACTCATAACGTTGCGAGGGAAAGAACCCCTCTTCAAATCTCACCCTACGGGGTGAGTTAGCAATTGTAGTAGGCAGAAATGGCTGCATCTGTTTTCGCAACGGATACACGCCAGTCGGGCTCGGTGCCCATCAATGCTCGAATGCAATCTACGTTCTCAGGAATCACGTCGCTTTCTTGGTGAATTGCCTGGAAATAATAGAGGCGGTTGCCAATCAATTCGACACCATCTTCCCAAACGAAAATTTCGTGCAAATCTCCCCACTTTCGACCGATATCTCGGGCCATTTCCATGACCTCTGCTGTGGTGGTAATTCTGTTGGCTTCTCCGTGCATGATAATCACACGTGGAGTCCCTCTCCACATGGCTAGAATTGAGTCTGTGGTCAAACCATGTCCTTCGGGCAAATCCACGATGATAGAATGCATGTGCATAATCGTGGTTGGGACGGCAACTGCGAGACTGTTGATTTCGATTTCAGGCTTGACTGTCATGACGTCTGGACCATGGTGACTTGGTACTTTCAAAACTGGTTTGATTGCATTGATTGGACCCTTATTTGAGTCCCCTGGATCTGCCGCTCTACGAATCATTGTGCACTCGACTTTGAGGGAACCACAATGCTCGTAAAGTGGAACCAAAGTTCGAGACAATCCAGTAGTGTTGCAAGAGACCACACGAGTACCTTGAGCATTCAAGTTTTCAGCATGGTTTGCTGAAGACGTGTAAGACATTCCTGTGAGGGCGTGTTTTTCGCCTCCTTGGAACATGTATTTGATGCCCGCTTTTTGGTACTTGGCGAGATTTTCCGCCCCCAATTTTCCGGGTGAACAGTCGACGACAACATCTGCGATTGCCAGCAGGTCTGAAAGGCCGCCGTGGCACTCGTATCCTTGTTCTGCAAAGCGGGCAATTCGGTCGGCATCATCGTAGGTACAGTACAGTGGGAAGCCCTTCTTTACGGCGAGATCACAACCGAATGATGGTCCGGTCTTTGTGACTCCCACGATTTCCATGTCATCTTGCGCATCGACTGCGTCTGCAACTCGCTTTCCGATTGTTCCAAATCCATTGATTGCCACTTTAATGCTCATCCTGACACCTACTGCTATCAGCGATTCGGCTGCCTTTGACGGCCGCCTAAGAACATAACCGCGATTGCCTGCAGCCAGCAAAAACCACTTTTGGCCACATTTCACAGGGGTTCGGGTTAAGGAGGATAGCGCCCCGGAGGGGCGCGAGGGAATGCCGTGGTTGATGAAGTCGCCAAGAGTCTAAAGCTCAATCAGAACCTCTCAAACAACCTCCCCAAGGCCATTGAAATGGACCGTGCCATCAAGATTGGATGGGGCGCTCAAGGCGATGCTAAACCCAAGGAAGGAGAAATTGGGATTGCCATGCATCTCCCTGCCGGGGCTCGGATTCGCTTGCTTGGAAATCTTGGAGATTTTACCGCCGCTTGTTGCAATGGTGGCACATTTACACTCGAAGGAAATGCACTCGGTTGGTTTGGCGCGTTCTCTACCGATGGGCGCCTTGTAGTCGAGCGAGATGCTGGCATTCGCTGCGGTCACGGCATGAGTGGTGGACGTTTGTTCTGCCAAGGCAGTGTAGGTGACGAAGTGGGTGGCGCCCTCAATGGCGGGACAATTGTCGTTCGCGGTCATGCGGGGCAAAGAGCTGGCATCGGTATGAAAGATGGAATCATCATCATTGTTGGAGATTGCAAGGGTGACGCAGGGCAAGGGATGACTGGAGGACGAATTGTGGTCGATGGAAGATGCCTGCCCGAAGGTGAAGGGGCAAGCCAACGCGGACTTACAAAGGCAGAACACAAGGAAATCAATGCCATTCTCAAAGAACATGATTTGTCTGTTAGTGAGGATGCTGTGGTCATTGAAGCCGACGAAAATCGCGTAATCGAATCTACACCACCTGTGCAAACAGTATGGGGGGATTTCTCTGAAATTGGTCTGGTGAGTGGCGAAGTACCCATGGATCCATCTAACCCAATCGATGTCGTGACTCTGCTCACCCGAGGAGAAGAAGACGATGGAATCGTATTCCCCTTACCTGTCCTCATCGAAATGGAAAGCGGGAAGGGAATGGCTGGAACTTGGCTTTCAAGCCAGCCTTGCTTGGTCAGTGAAAATCCACGGGCCATCGATTTGGTTCGCATCGATGCGTCAAACCTTTCTGCAGCAGACGAATTGTTGGGCGGAGCCGCAGGGGCAATTCTAGATTTAGACATGCTCCCACCACTCCACGACGGTGAAATTCTTGCACTCATGACCGGCTTGCGTACCCACTTGGGTGTGGACAAGCCACTCGCCATTGCGGGTCGTGTCGACCGTGTGTCCAACTTGCATCGAATGCTTCGAGACCAACCGCTTGATGGTGTACTGGTCCGATTGGCGTCAGGTTTGGGAATGGCTGCACCCGCAGCCCTTCCGCGAATCGGTTTGTCTGCAAGAGATGCTGGTGTATCTGACCAACTTCACATTCTCGACATTCCTTGGACCGCAACCGCAGATGATGCTGCGATTTCTGCAGCGGCAGGATGTGGAATTATTCGAGTCAATCCGTTTGCGGGAGAAGAAGATGTACCCAGTACCCAAAAAGCACGAGCCACGGCTTTGGAGGCATGGCTTGCTGAATTTGCATCGCAATTGCGAGGACGCATGACCGACCTCGGAGTGGATGCTTTGGAGCGGTTGAATCGCGGAAACTTGCGTGCGCTTGAACACGACACTGCGGCTCAGAGCGGTCTACGCTTGGCTGGATACGACCGACCACTTCCACAATGGATGGGGCAGTGAGGAGATTGTATGCCTACCGTCACCTTTGACCATGCAACTTTGCGTATGATTCAGGCCAAGCATGGTGTGGAGCACGACCCTTGGTTGTGGGAACAACAACTCAGCGACATCGGTTGTGTGGTTGAGGAGTGTGACTCAAAGGAAATTGAAATCGAAGTCTTTCCTGACCGCGCCGACCTTTTGTCTCCTGAAACCATGGCGCACGCTGCTAGAGCGTTTCTGCACGGCCAAGGGGCCGAGCCCGAACTCAAAACAGTGGATGGCGACATCTCCATGGTTGTCGATGAGAGCCTTGAACATGTTCGACCCGTCATCCTAGGCGCAGTTGTCCGT
>DAVT01000082.1:0-6310 GCA_002505685.1 Euryarchaeota archaeon UBA501
ATGTACAAATCTCCTGCCTGTCCATTTTGAATGTGCTCTCCCTTTCCCCTCTGGCGGAGGCGGAGGCCATCTTCAGTACCCCTCGGAATCTGTATACGAAGAGTCTGTGGTTTCTGTGCAGAACCTGTGCCTTGGCAATCAGAGCAGGGGTTTCGAATGATTTTCCCTTGGCCCCCACAATCAGGACAATCAGACACCATTTGCTGAACGAATGGTCCGACTCTCGCTTGCTGCATGATGCGCCCTTGGCCCCCACATGTAGAACAGACATTGACATCACCCGGACTTTTTGCCCCGGTCCCACCACAAGAATCGCATGCTGCTGAAAGAGTGGCTGAAATTTCGATCTCATCTTCCTCAAAAATTTGCTCGAGTGTCACTGTGTGCCTCAGAAGAACATCGTTGCCTCGACGACCGCGAGATGATTGGCCGCCGCCAAACATGCTAGAGAAAATGGAGTCAAAGCCTCCACTGAACAAATCATCCAGATTGATGTTCACACCTTGGAATCCTCCGGGTCCAAATGGAGAGCCGCCAGGTGAATCGTGCCCAAACATGTCGTATTGGCGCCTTTGTTCAGGGTTGGAGAGAACTGCGTATGCTTCTTGCAATTCCTTGAATAAGCGCTCAGAATCTGGGTCATCGGGATTCTTGTCGGGATGATATTTCCGGGCAAGACTCCGGAAGGATTTCTTCAATTCTGAATCTGATGCTTCTTTAGATACGCCGAGAACTTCGTAATAGTCTCGCTTCTCTGACATCGAATTCCCCCTCTGTCCTCGCGTTCTAGCACCTGTTATTCAACCCGACGATTGCAAATCAAAGCTTACTACCACAATTATCGCAATAAGTCTCTGATTCAGGATTGTTTCTTCCACAAATGCTGCAAATGTTCGTCGTTGATGCCTCAGTTGCTTGCGTAGTTCCTGTTGTAGTCACACCGCGCATCTCTTGAGCATACCAGTCTTCTGGTTCATTGGAGAGTGCTTGGGCGACAGGGGAATCTGTCACATCAGGCACTGTTGTGCTGGTTTCTTTTAGGCGATCCAAAACGCCGCCGATAATTCCCTTTTCTGGTTCGGGTTGCGCATGCGTAACTCCTTGCACTGTTTCGATGGGGCCGCTTTCCCCCGTTACACGAGATGTTGAACGTCGAACATGCTCTGACTCGGAGAAGAGGGCTACATTGCTCTGGTCTTCTTCATCCTGAGATATTTCTGAGGTCAAGCGTTCACTGGTTAATTCAGCGATTGAGCCATCCAATCGTTGCAATGCCTTTCTTGACATCTGCCCTGATTCGACGCTTTTTGCATCTGCTTCAAGTTCTGACATCGCCAAATCTGCCTTTGACCAGACTCCCCTATCTTCGGCGGTGTAATCTTTCTGTAATTTCTTAATCTGCCGTTGTCGATGCCACTCATGATCACGAACTGTTCTTGCATTTCTGAACAGAAATACTCCGATGACAATAGAAATTCCAAAGTAAATCACACGCCCGAATAAATCGGGAACAAGTCGTTCTGAAATTGCTGGAATAGATTGGAAAATCGCCAAGAAAATGAAGATGGGGGCGGCAAAAAACAACCACGCGTTCAGCGGGTTCTTTTCGGTCGCCATGCCTAGACCATGCAAAGCAGGGATTTCAAGCAATCTATGGCTCAGCCCGAATTAAACTCGGTCGTTGGGGGGCTTTCCTGAGCGGAAGAGGCCACCGAGCAAACCAATGCTGAATGAGGTATGTAACAAGAAGAGTAAGTACGGCACACCCAAAAGCATCGAAGGTTCCTTTGCCCGTTTGGCTTCTCCAGCTCCAATGACGAAAAGAGTCGTGGCGTAAGCAATAATGGGCCACAAAAAGTTCGGGATGTGGAATGTAGATTGTCCGTCGATGGCAAAACCGAAGACCATGGCCAATCCAATCCAAGGCAAAAACTCCCCCAATCTCAATCTTGATTTCGCTTCGATAAGATGTTTCATTCTCCAGAAACCGTAGCGATAACCCATTTTCCACCACTTTTTGATGGTAGTTCGTTTGGCCATACGCACATGCGTGTGTGGTGTACGCCACAACGGCCAATCATTGCCAATCAATCTCAGATTGATTTCACTGTCCTGAGTGGTGATGAAACCTTCATTCCAACCTCCAACAGATTCGATGGCGACTCTTCTGTAAAGTGTAAAGGGAGGAATTTTGGTTGGCCCTTCCTTTTTGAATCTAGCAAATTGACCCGAGCCCCCTAGTGGACAGGCCAAAGCCGCCTCAACCCACTTGCCAACTTTCGTGAGTGGCAAATCCGATTCGAGAACGATTGAGCCAAGACCCCCCAATTGGCGACCGAGTTGTGACTCGATCTCAAGCATTCGCTTCACACGAACTTCAAGGTGATCTGTGGGCACCCAAGCATGGCCAATCATTTCTAGAATCAGTTCAGTGCCATCCCGCAGATATTCTAGGGCCATATTTCTAGCATGGGGGACGAACCGATGGGGATTGTCAATAAGAATAATTTCAGGACCATTTGCCTCGTTGCTTTCACTTGCAAGACGCTGGACAATCTCAATCGTACCGTCAGTTGACCCCCCATCAAGAACCAGTATTTGGTGGGATGTCGCAGGATATGTTTGCTGCATAAAACTCCGCAAGCACCTCTCAATATGCTCGGCCTCTTGCCAAGTTGGGATGATGGTCGCGACCCCGGGAGTGGGCTCCATGTTGGGCGACAGTATCCAATGGGTGTCAAGGTTCCGCGCCCGAAAGCGAGAAAAAGCGCCTTTTCACAACAGTGTTTGTTCGCCATGACCTCTGTTCCGATGGTTACCGTTTCTACGACCATCATGCCTCATGAATTACCAAGCAAATGCATCGAAGCAGTCCAGCGAATTTTCCCAGACTTCCAGCCTGAAAAACAGTTTGTGGATGAAAAATTCCCTGTTACAAGGGATGCCGTCGAAATTTCTCAGGAAGGGATCTCCACAGATTTGTTCCTAGAACTGTTGACTGATCAGAGGATTCTGGATACTGCATTGGATGCAATGTCACTAAACATGGCCAGCGATACCTCAGAACAAGATTCACTATTCACGGCCAATTTCCTAATCTCACGACAGGCAGCCCTGATGCAAAAAGTTGCATTTGTGTTGGATTCCGAGCGCACCGTTGGTGGGGTCATCGAAGTGGGGATGCAAAGTCCGGACTTGCCCGCATGGCTACAAGAAGCAACTTGGCACCCAGGTCGTCGAGAAATCCCCCGTACTGTAGGCGATGAAATCAGCATGCGTGCGGATGGAACTGTCACCGAATGGTTTGACAAGAAAGGGCGAGCAACGATACAAACCGATGACTAGATGCTGGAAAATCCACAACCAATCAGGCGGTTTACGAAACCAATGTCGGCAGGGAGCCAATCTAATTTGGCTGCTGAATCTTCATCCACCCACTGAAAATCATCGTGCACATTTTGCGAGAAGACTTCCGCATTAGATACGCACTTGTAAAAATTCAAACTGACAATCATGGAAGGGTAGTCATGAACGACATTTTCGATGAATGAGACTACTTCAATTTCAATTCCCAATTCCTCTAGCAACTCTCGCTCAAGCGCCTCAATCGCTGATTCACCCGCATCGATTTTACCTCCAGGGAATTCCCAGTGGCCACCCATCACCTGCCCTGCAGAACGTTGACAGGCCAAAATTTCGTGTTCACGGTTGATTAGAACTGCACCTACAACTTGTACCACTGGCTTCTGCGATATGCGAGCAGCCAATTCCAGCAGGACTGCCAATTGTTCTTCAAGCGACACTTTAGAAAAATCGGGAATGTGAACAAAAATGGCGGGAATAGAGCGATTTCGAGATTGGAAACCCTTTGTTTCAATTTCATGTAAAGTTCTGTAATAGGTCTCATTGCAAACAAATCGCCCACAGTCTTCACTCATTTCAACGACTTCGTTTCCCGCAAATGCGGCTTCGATTGAAGGGCGGTGAACGGTAGTATGTAGCAACGCAAGCCCTGACTCCTCAACGAAACCCTCACTCACAATACGTCCACTGTTGTCGGGTATTCGGAAATTTGATTCGTTGACTGCACACATTTCCAGTCGTATCTTTTCTGCATTTTCGTTTAGGCCAACGTGGATTACTGCATCATATTCTTCGATGTCTCCGAGGCTACTTCGGCTACCTGCTTCATCCACAGTCAAAATTCGCCCATTAAATTCAAGCTCAATCGAATTCGATTCCAAACCATAAGGTGACATAGACTGGATTTCTTGGGAATGGACGGTATCGAGTAGTTGTTCGACTAGTTTCTGTGATGGATTTTGCGAATGTGAACCAAAGGGTTGGAAACCGGTTAACCATATGCGGGTCCTCATTAGGGTGAAACAATGGGTCAATGAACATAGCAATTATGGGTGTGGAATCAGCCAAGGTGCCATGGACGAGTTCGAGTTGGAACTCAAGGCCCGCCGAGATAGCATGTCTCGGTTTGAAGATCAATCGGGAAGAGATGGGGCAGATGGGACTCTGATTCTAGCGGATGCTCTCACATATGCTGCTGGGGCAAGTGCGTTCATCACAGCGGCTGTCGATGCCTTGGAAGCAGGGGGTATCGATATGCGGATTGGAATCCTTTTGGGAGCTGGTTTTGGCCTCTGGCTTTGCTCTCAATCGCTGAACAACTTCCGACGCCTGTTACCTGTCTGGGTCAGGGCGGTGCTTGGAATGCGAATTTTGCCAGAAACGTTTGAAGAGCAGAGTACATTTTCCAGAAAACGCAGAATGTGGACAATTGTGGTTGCCGCCTTTCTGACCGCCATCATTGCAATTCAATTTACACTGGATGATTCAAGCATCATTACTCGCTCAGGAGTTTCATTTCACTATGTTCTTTGGGGCATTGTTGGCCTCGACATAATAGTCGCCATACAGTGGTATTTTGTCATTGGAAAGGCCGACACTATTTCGGACAGGCCTGGCGGTTGGTGATTGAACACGGAAGCATAGCATTGAACAAGGCGAATGGATAGGAAGGAGTGAGGATGGATATGGTAGACGATGAAGAGGAGGACCTGGTTGTCACTCTACCAACTCAACCATCGCCCCAAGGTCGATTTCGGAACACCCTAGGGGTATTACGCCTAATTTGGACCGAGTTGACGGCAGGTGTGGGTGCTTGGGGCTCTCTGAAACCACTAGTTGCCGGCGTGCTGGCTGCAGTTCCTTTCCTATTCTTAGGGCAACATTTCAATCGGCAACATCAGAAAGGGTTCGATTGGATGTTGCTGCAATTACCATTGGGTCTCACAATCATTCTGTGGCCTGTTCTTTGGGCATGGTCGATTTTCGATGCCTATCGGGTTGCGATGGTGGCGGTGTCTGATGCCGAGAATCGGCGACGTGTTTACGAACTCGCCTACTGATTACCAATCATCAGGAATTTCAAGGGGCGAAAACAGTTCGCCTGTTGCTTTAACGCCGGCCAACTGATTGCGAGCGAGATGTTCCCACTGCCGAAGTTGCATTAGTGCATCAACCAATGGCATTTCCGTGGCATTCATTGCTGAGCGAAGAATCGTATCCAGAATATCCATCCGATCATCATCAAGGTTGTTTAGCATTGTTTCAAGCGGGGGGCCACTGGTGGCTTCGTTGCTATTCTCTCCGATAATGGGCCATGGTTGGGAGAGTATTTCTGGAATATTTTCTCCCTCTGCTGACGCTTGTACCAAGAGGGCTTCTTTCAATTGCCTGGTGTATTTGGAAAACACCAACGAGACCTCGATTAAGGGCATCGAATATTGCCGCAAAAAATTGACAATTTGCTCTTGTAAAAAGACCATCTTTTCGGTTGTTTCAGAGTCGGGACCGGGGATTGGAATTCGTGGCAAATCCCCAGACATTGATGTCACCTACTCAAATTTGGCCAGTAGAGCGTGCAACATCAATTTGCTCTTGAGACCAGCCCGCAGAAAGCAATTGCTCGTCAGTAAATGCATTGTTCGCTACAGCTTGATTGTGTCCGGCTTCAATATACTGGGTGGCGGCGTGATTCAATTCACTTTGTTTCAGATATCCATTCCCATCCGCATCGAAATTGGACGCAAAGGAGAGGAATGCGGCACCATCCTGAATCCCATGAGTTGCCACAACATGCAAGAATACGCTATCGTTGAAATTCAATGGCACATTGACTTCAGGAGATGGCGCGTCAGCCGGTGGTGGCGCGTTCTCAAATCCGGGTGGTGGCAACGGATTGGCAGGGGGTGGCGCGTTCTCAAATCCGGGTGGTGGTAACGGATTGGCAGGG
>DAVT01000082.1:6647-9435 GCA_002505685.1 Euryarchaeota archaeon UBA501
GCGTTCTCAAATCCTGGTGGTGGTTGGACTTGGGCCAGAGATTGACTGGCCTCCTCGGACTGTTCAAAGGAATCCAATTCCTCTTCCAATCCAGCCTGTTTCTCTCGCCGGTAAAGGACCAACATGGATACACCAAAGCACAAAGATACAACCGCGATGATGTACAAAACAAACAATCCTGTCGAATCATCGATTTGCTGCGATAAAGCCTCTCCATCTCTTGCGGTATGAGGTTTGACTTCAATCGGCTCTATTGAAACCCAATCGATATCGATATGTCGATCTCGAGCTATTAATTGGTATCGATGAATTTCACTCTCCTCGACTTCTTCGGTCGGCAATTCCAAAATTGCTGACCAGTTCGCCATCGGTTCAACTTCGATTGTAGTTTCAACTCCGACGACTTCAATCCATTGACCTGCTGATATTTCTTCCAATAGGACAAACGTAATCTCTCCAGATTGGGCATTATTGTTTGAGCCATCAACGGATAGGCGCGCAATTTCCCCACCTACGGGGGATGGATTTTCCCATGAAATAGTGGTCTCGTTACTCCTCAAATTGATATCAGGTCCAACACGGATGAGGCGCCATTGCGTCAAGGGTGTGTGCTCAGTGTTGTTTTCTGCAAGATATGGGTTGCCCGCTTCATCAGAACCAGTAATCCAAACATCGACAATGTAGCCTGGTAGCAATTCGATTGAACCCGAATCTGACAAGTCCATGATGCCCTCCCAACTCCAATCCGCCCCGATCGGTGTTCCTTGTTGGAAAGGCTGATTTCCACGAGAAATTTCACTTGTACCCGCACGAATCAACCAATGGATTTCGGCAGGTCGATTTGCGTCAAAACCATGCTCATCAGAAACATGTAGACTGACGGGTAATTGATTTGTTTCGCTTACTTGAACGTCACCCGAAGGACCGATAGAGCGAATTTCCGGTGGTGTTCCATCTACGATTAACTGGATTCTCGGTTTTAGATTGGTTGTATCTTCTGCCAAACCGGGCAAATTTTCCAGACTGGCGTACATATCCAATCCACCACTTCGAACATTGGGTACTAGGATATCTAGGGTGAAATGCCCACCTTCTCTCGGGACGGCTGACCAAGAACGTTCCAAATCCCCGACTACGATGTCGAATGCACCTTCGGGAGCAGGTGTAGAATCTTCACTGAACAGAATTCGCCCTCCAATTCTGACAACTTGCCCTGCTGCGATCAATTCTGGATCTTCGCCCGGTCGATACAAATTCCGACCCGTGGCTAAATCCGTAGCAGTAAAGTGGCCGGGAACCATGTCAAATCGCAAGTCGTTGTCTAAACTCCATTCATCAAAGGACAGGCCGCCAGAATCCTCGTGGCAAGGGACATCGGTATTGAGATCACAAGGCCAATCGATGACCTTTACAATCGGAACAAACATGACTTCTCCATTCGTGTCGAATTCCTCTGGGAACCACCATGTTAATTGGAAGCGAATATCAAGATAGAGTATGCTGCTATTGGTGGGTTCAGTAGAATATGAACTATACAGATTTGATACTGCAACTCCTGTACTGCCTGATTCCAAATGCATTTCGTGTCCAGACTCAGAAGGAGTGAAGTTGGCCCAAATTGAGGCTCTCTCGTCGTTAAAATCCTCGACCAAAGAAAGGTGTACAGATTGAATGTCCTGCCAACCATTGCCGTCGCCAATTAACAACCGCGCAACATATTCTGTGCCTGGGTGCAAAGGTGACCTGTCATCGTGACCCAAAATTGTAGAATTGAATGATTCAATCACTGGTGAAAATTCTTCACGGATTGAATATGTGACCAAATCTGCCTCCCAGTCAGGAGTGACGGTTGAACCAATACCACAAGGGGTGGGGACATCAGGACAGACTGGACCTCCTCCCCTTGCCAACACATTGTTTTGCTGATCTTCTCCACTGACATAGAATGAGACTTTCTCACCATGCTCATTTGAACTGTCATCAATAATTCCACTGAAAATATTGATTCCACCTGGCAGATTTTCGGGTGAACGCAATAGAGATGTTCTGTATTCATTCGCATCTGGTAAGAGATTGTAGTTTAGATCATCTTCGGATTCTATCCAATAATGGAGGGTGATTTCTAGAGGAGGATCCACTGAATCTTCGACCACGATGCTGATTGATTGGCTGCCAGCATGCAACTCGATTCCATCTTCAGGTGTGGCCCCCATCACGAGTGGGCTATTCCCATCGAGGACGATTCGCATTGTGTTTAGATTGGGATTGATGAATGAGGACCCATTCGGCAGCGAAGTTGCAGAAATTTGGAATAACATCCCACCCTGACTGGATTGAAGTGGTGTCAAGAAAGTCATGTAATATTGACCATATGCAGGGTTTGCCTCAGTGATGAATGTTTGCGGTTCCTCTCCATTTGGTTGACCATCTTGTTGAAGATTTTGGCCAACCAATTCAAGATTAAACTGCCCGGCTTGAGGTGACAACGTAGTACCCTCAAATGCGATGGTGCCAGTGAATGTGATATTCGTCCCACCCCGCATCCAATCGTATGGTAACAATTCTCGACCGGATTCATCAAATGCTTTCATATCGAGTAATTGAATGTCGTTTTCTACACGCAGGTTGAGGTTCTCTGTTTGATAATTGTTTACCGCTAAACCAATGTCATCCACGACACTTACGTTCACCTCGGTTGAGGATTCATCATTCCACTCCCACTCTGATTGAATGGGCATACGAATGCTAACAATGTCCCCTGCATCCGTGACAGAAGTACAGTTCCCTG
>DAVT01000013.1:0-5441 GCA_002505685.1 Euryarchaeota archaeon UBA501
ATGACCAGTGATGAACTCAACAAGCGCTTGTTCAAGCATGGGGCTGCCATCCTTTGCGCATCCGATTGTGACATGGCTCGCCCCCATTCCAAGGACCCAAGTTATGTGACTCCATATGAGCGATTCTTCCGCTTCTCATTTGGACCGTTGCTTCCAGAAACATTCGAGGGGGATGTCCAATTGTTCCGTGAAGTGTATGAGGAATACAAGCGGGATTCGGGTATTACATCCTGAATACGATCGAATCACCGTCTCTCACTAGTGAACAAAGGGATTTAGAGCCCGAAATTTCTCGGTGTGTTGTACGAGGTGTCCAAATGCACATTTCTGGAAAAATTGGAATTCCTGTTGGAATTGTCATGTTGATTATTGGAGGATTCATTGCCGCTTCTTCTATTTCGTCTTTTGAGGAAGCAGAAAAAATTGAGAATTTCATGAGTGAACCCAGCACTGAAATCATCCTAGAATACATCGATGAAGATGATTCGGGTTCTGCAGGTTGGTACTTGATGATTCAAGCAGAATACTCTGTCGATAACAACGGGGACGACACCGTCGATGCTTGTGATGGATTGAACATCACGATTACGGATTCCTTGGGTTTCGATGTGAATTCTACCTCTGGAAACATCTACTGCACACTTGATGATAACAAAGAAATGGCTGGCCTCGATAAATCACATGTCGATATCAATGATGGATGGATGATTGTAGGAATCGTTTGCGATACCCTCGATGATGCTGAAATGAATGGGTATTGGGAAACCAGCCGGAACGAAAACGGCGAAGAAGGAGAAGTTTGGGTTCAAACGGGTGAAAACGATCGCTGTGAAATCGGTGAAAATTATACCATTTCAAGCAATCAAGAAATCAAATTGTTTGACAGAGATAAACAAGCCGGATTAGAAGTTCGAGGTTTTATTGAATTGTGTGGTGGAATTTGTTGTGCCATCTGTTCACTCATCTTCCTCATCGGGGCTGTGATTTCTGGATTCGTCATGAAACCTGCACCACAAATGATGATGCCAATCGGTACAGGTGGTGGGGTTGTCGGTGGTGTAGCTCCAACCGTACCTGTTGATCCCAATGCAACGAGTAGTTCAGTTCCTGGAACGGCAGTATTTGGAGCGGGCCCCTCAGTGAATGTTGATGCTGCAGAACCTGAGCCTTCTCAAGGGGGAGATGCCATTACAGTTGCCGATTCTCTAAAGGAAAAATTCCTCGCTGGCTCTGCAGATAAAATCACTGAGGCGAAAGACCCCAGTAAAGAATAGTCAGGCTGCATCGTAGATTTCGAAGCCCGAAAGCGGCGGCGTATATACGTGGAGATTGATGAGGTCACCATCTGTATCGTTTGAGATTCTGTGAATGTCAGGCTCATCCGCAGCGCAAACTTCTCCCGGTGCGTAGTGACGAACGTGCGAAGGGACTGCGCGGTTGTCCTCATTCAATTCGTAGATGGTCTCAGTTGAGGTCCCTTCTACAATCAGGAATGCACAATCTGAGCCTTTGTGGTCATGTATTGGCGTGTCTTGTCCCGCACGCCAAGTAATGGCCACCATTTCGTAATGCTCGGTTTTCTTGATGATATTACGCTGGTAACTCCTTTCCTCGGTATAACCGATGTGATTCTTGAGGGCTTCAAGGTTGATTTGCATAGATTCCAATCTTATACCCAATTCAGATAGACCGGGGCGCCTATCGATTGAATCCAACCAGTCGACCATGTTCGCAAGATTCTGACAACAATCCAACAGTGAGTTTCGGCTATCCTCGTCAAGGGTGACAACCGCAACCATGCTCACCGGAAGGGGGGGCAGAACATAGACTTGACCAAGCGAATTCGCCACGTCCAAACTCAAATTATTGCTCGGTTAGAATTCGATGGAAATGATGTACACCCGTTTCCTTGGTGGGCGAATACCGCCCACGTTCATAGGCAATAGAAGATACGCCTTTCTGGCAACCTTCCACGACAAACTGATCCTCTGCCTCGACTTTGTCCAAGTCTCCACCTGCCCCCTGACCAAGCATACTAGAATCACCTACAAAACCATGGTAAACGATTCTTGTTCGATTGACTGCTTGGGGTATTACAAGATTGACTGAAAGTCCCCATGGATAGAAATTCAGCATCAGTCCTGGGAATAACCAATAGTAGTAAGCCGCAATTTTCTGTCCAAAATCTGGATGATCTTTCGGAAGCTCAAAGCAAGGTTCGCCTTCATTGGCGATGCCTATTTGCAATACACCTCCGTCGAACAGTTCTGTGCTATATTCATCATAATCCAAAACCTGATGCAAATCTCCGTGTACAAATGGAATGTGGAATCCTTCCAGATAATTATCGACATAAAGAGCCCAATTCGATTCAATTTCATAATCTCGATGGCGGGTTTTATCGTGAGTGAAATTTTCAATGTCAAGCCATCCAACTCTAGCATCGACCGCTTGGATAAATGCATCAAAATCTTCACCGGATATCGTGTTGAATAGCAACCCTTTCCATTCAGCAAATGGGTATGTGGGGAGATGGTCTGTGGCTGAGGGGAAATTCTCGACTTCTGCAAACTCTGGCATGCTGCGAAATTGTCCGGATAGATCGAATGTTCGCCCATGATACGAACATTGTAGCCGACGTTTGTCGTTCGACTCAGTGCAGATAAGCATCCCCCGGTGGGTGCAAACGTTCGATATGCAATGGATTTCGTCACCTTCCTTGGTGAGCAACATCGGCTCTTTCAATGGGTTGTCAATCGGATTGGCGCTAAGCAATTGGCAGCGATGAGCGGCGAAGTGCCAGTGTTGGCCAAAGGAAGAGACAATGGATTCGAATACCTCAGAATCTGTATAATACCGTGAAGGAAGGGTTTCAGCCTTGCGAATGTCCGGGTCGATAATCGCCATATCATCACCTAAGCATCGAGATCTCCGCATCCCAGATGTCGTCTGTCACAATTGGTCGTATACTGAACACGTCAAGAAACCGACGCTCTAATGATTGGCGCCCTATGGGTGCCATTTTGATTAAACGAGGCTAAATGTACCCGTCAAAGAATCAATCTCACTTCGTGGACCGGGCCCGATACCAACCACGGTTACGGTCCCTGCTGGAATTTCGGTATGCCCTGCATCCCGAACCATGTAGCAAACCAAACCAGCACTTTGGGTTTCACCAAACAAACGCTTCAGGGCATCCAAATTGGGTGCGGCGACGACTATTTTTCGCGCCCCATTTTCACGCCATGATGCCAATACTGTTGGACAGATGCGCTTTGCTTTCAGAGCACATTCAACCGCTGCATGACCGCATTGGGCAGCCAACTTACCCTTTGACAATTTGAGATCCTTGCGGGTTACCAAGACCATGGTCAATTCGTCGCCACTCATCTATTCACCTCCATCCAGTCGTTCTACTCCGGCAAGTGGGTTTTCCAATCTCTTGGCTTCCGCCTCGCTTTCAGCCATGAGTGCTTCCCTTTCAATCGTGTCCTTTGGAAGGTCGGGATACCATCGCCCCGCTTCGTGTCGTCTGTGAAGCCAAAGCAACTGGTGTAGACTTGGAGCCAACCACACCGTGAACAAGACGTTCCCCACTGCGTGCATTGCATCAAAAATCAATCCTGCAATGATGAAGGTCAAGAATGCCTCGAACGATTGGTAAATCGCCAATGCAGATACAGAGACAATCCAATCGAACAAGAAACCCCAGATGAATGCCAAGATGGCCATGGGCAATATCCGAACCTTGGTTCCGTCCCAATTGACGAGAATTGGGCGAAGAATCGCCGCACTTGTGCCCACCGCAGCCCAAGCAATCGCCTGATAAAACGTCCATGGGCCATGGCCCAATGCCATATTTGAGAGCAATGCAGTCAACATCGCAACTGCGGTTGCGCGACGAGCTCCCAGATGTAATCCAATCATCAAGATGAACAGTGTCACAGGTTGAACGTTCGGCAATGCCGCAAATAGTACACGACTGGCACTGGCGACTGCTGCCAATAGAGCGATGAGAGCGGCCTCCCGGCCTAGACGGATTCGGCGATCAACGCTGATGAGCAATGTACCGAAAAACAAGCCGCATAGCAATGTCAGCCAGACGGCGATGCCGCCGGGTGTCATGGCCCAATCTTGGAGGGATTGCCAATTCATTGCTCCACCTCCTCCAAGCGGCCATTGTCAATTCGCCAAATTCGGCCCCCACAAACCTTGGCCCAAGCCGTCAAATCAGGAGAATGAGAGGTCACGACGACTGCGCTCCCCTTCTTGCGACTATCATTGATTTGTGACAACAAACCTGCAAGTGTTTCATCATCCAAACCATGATCGATTTCATCCAACAACAATATGGGAGGGTTCCTCATCAACAATGGAAGCAAAGACAATCTTCGCCTCTCACCCGTCGATAAATCGTGAACTGGTGTTGTCATTGAAAGATGAGACAAACCCAATTCTAATCGTAGAGCCGATTGTAAAACACCCAATTTTTCTGCTTCTTCACTAGGTTCTGAATCAATCAACAGGGATTGATGATACAATGTGGGATGTTGAAGATCCAACTCTTCTTGCACAGTCATCCCGAGTAAACGACGGTCTGGCGAGGTTGGCAACCAGGGAAGATTCG
Organism: Euryarchaeota archaeon UBA501; assembly: GCA_002505685.1. GTDB lineage: Archaea > Thermoplasmatota > Poseidoniia > Poseidoniales > Thalassarchaeaceae > MGIIb-P. The sequence continues at coordinate 4,628 of DAVT01000013.1, forward strand.
CGGTGGATGACCATTCTCTCAATAGGGTAGTTTTACCCGAACCATTGGCGCCTTGAACCAAAATCAAGTCGCCTGAACGTACTGGTTTGAGGGCGTGATTGAACAATTTGTTTTGTGGCGGTAATCCGACCTCATCGCCCAAGTCTACCCAAATGGAGGGATAATCTTGAATCGATGTCAAATCTCCAATGCTCATTTCCAAGTCGGCGATTCTCTCCCAACGAGCATGCCGATGGGCAACAACGATGATCAAACCACCCCGTGCACGATGTTTGACCACTGCTTTTCCAAGTTGAATGAAGCCTTCTTCATCAAGGTGGACATCTGCTTCATCGAGCAACCAGACCGGTTGTGCGGGGTCGAGGTGAGCGGCCAACAACAGGCGTTGCTGCTCACCATCCGAGAGGTGTTCTGGTTTGGATTCGAGTTTGTCCAGAAGTCTCCATTCCCGCAAACTTTCCAGCATCTCTTGTTGTTCCCAAGGACCTGACAATCGACGGGCGATGTTGAACTCGCGCTGAACCGATTCTGCGATTCCATGGCGATCTGGATCTTGAGGTATCCAACAGGCAATGGCGTCGTCAAAGGGACCTGTTGACAAATCTACTTCGCCCAATACCGGGTGTCCTGACAGATGCGCTTTGCCATGAATGGATACGGGGTGCTGCCAAGGCGAAACCCCAGCAATGATGCGCAGTAGGGACGACTTACCACTCCCTGATGGTCCGCGAAGGAGAACGATGTTGCCGCCTCGTAGCAATTCCTTGTGGCGTCCAATCGAGCGCCCGCCCGGTAAACGAATCTCAAGGTCGAG
>DAVT01000013.1:5820-6619 GCA_002505685.1 Euryarchaeota archaeon UBA501
ATTTGCTCACCCAATGCGAATTGCACGATTCTTCGTCTTACACCATGTCGCCAACGACGAGGTGCGAGGATACCTCGTGACTGTACCGCGTCCCCTAAATCGTGAGCGTGGTCCAATGAATCCGCTAACCAACCCGGCCAGATTGAGGCGCGAGTTCGCAATGTGCTGAATGTTGAGTCTTCGTCGACAAAGCCCCGCTCCTGCAAAGTTTCCAAGCGCCATTTGGCACTCTCTTCAAGTCTTGGAACGAGACGTAGGGCAATTGCAAGCGAGACACCCAGACGTGGCAAAAACCACTCAAAGGCCCTGACGACATCACTCGGTGGAACTGACCAAGTTAGAATTTGCATCCCGAGGAGAGCAGCGACCAGTCGCGATATCAAGAGCAAGACATGGAGCCAATTTTCGGTGCCACTGAAGAAGAGCAATATCAAACCATACAATATGGAAAGTGGAAGCCATACCCGTATCCACCTGAAGATTGTGCCAAGACCAACCATGAAACTAGACCATAGAAGAAGAAAAGCGCTCCATGCCGCCAAATGCTCTGGCTTCAACAACAAGGGGAATACGATAACAAGAATCAGAAATGGAATCCGAGAAAAGCGTGGAGGACCCATTCTTGCGGCCCTCTCACCTTGCCAACCCCATACTGAAATCAGAATCGCCTCCTATGGAGGCGAACTTTGGAGTCGGACTTTGACTCTTGACCTCGTTAGAACTCTCCAGCATCGAAGAACCAACTGATATCCTCTGCCGGTTCAACCTCTTGTTCGGTCATTCCAATCGTGCCATATCC
>DAVT01000006.1 GCA_002505685.1 Euryarchaeota archaeon UBA501
TCGTTGTCATCATCCAAATCTTCTCCCAGATAATGCCACATGCTTAGGAAAATATCATCACTATATGGGCTGGATGTATCGCTATTGGTTAGTGTGTTTGAGCCGAAGTTGATACCCCTGACGAAATTACCGAGGAAGATGGCATCGTCGTTCGAATCAATCACCAATTGTTGGCCACGTGCTGTGTTCGTGCTCGATTGCGAAGTTGAAGATGCAAAATGAATCCAATTCTGATTAGAATCAAGTACAGCGTGGAAGGAATATCTGCCTCCACAGGAGGAGAAATTACCGAAGGTCGTCGATGAGCGACAATTACCTGTGACAATCACATTCCCGTGACTATCCAATGCAACACCCTGAGCCCATTCTCGGTCAACACTTGCCTCCCCCTTTGCCCAAATCCAAGAACCGTTTCGATCAATTGCTGCTACAAATATGTCAAGGTCGTTATTGACGTTCCCTGAGGAATCATACCATGGAACAACTGGTCGAATTGTGATGTTGTCAAAAGTGGCATTACCCCAGTAGCTCCCAACGACATAGGTAGTCCCATTTGAATCTAGAATGCTGTCATGTTGAGCTAAATTCATCAAATACCGACCAGTTGAATTCGCAATGTTCGCCCATACCCAACTCCCATTGGTATCGATTTTCGCTACAAATGCTGCCTGATTACCTGTATGTTGAATGGTAGTATTGCCAAATGTAAGGGTGCTCTGAGTATTTCCAATAACGACTGCACCGCCATCTGAAGTGTAGTGGCAGTCGTCAATATACGCATTACCAGGCGCATTGACTCTAGTGGCCCAATTCCAAGTATTGTTTGTATAATCATATTCAGCTACGAAAGGTGTTGGATATTGATTGTTTGTTGAGGAAGTGTATAGTGTGTACGAACCCAGGACCAATGTCCTTGAGAATGAGCCGCAAATGATGACTGTGTTTCCTGAACCAACTGAGACGCCATTGGCTGAAGCAGCACCTTTGCTTGAACTCATTGTGGTCGTTCCAACCAAAGATTGCCAGATACCATCAGGAGAAATCTTGGCAACAAACGGACCATTGGTTGTTACAGAATAATTTCCGAAATATGTTGTACAATACCATGGATTTGAGTGACAATTAGATTGACCGACAACATACACATTCCCGGATGAATCAATACCGATTGAGTGGGTAAATTCTTGACCTGCTGAACCGGCGCTAACCGCCCATAGCCAAGTTCCATTCTTATCCATCTTCGCAAGATAGAGGTCCTGATATGTGGCATTAGAGGTGATTGAATGGTTCCCAAATTGTAGTGTTCCGAGGTATGAACCCAAAACATACACGTTGTCATCAGAATCAATGGCGATGTCTGAAGCATCTTCAAAATTGGTGTTACCATAACTTTGGGCATCTTTCCAAATCTGATCATCAATGCATCCGTCACCATCGTGGTCAGTTGCTGAATTTGAGGCCCACATGGTTGAACCATTGGGACATGAATCATCATTGTCAAAGACACCATCGCCATCTGAATCCACACAACCATCCGAATTGACTGTACTTCCTAGAGGCGTGTTCGCACACAAATCATTGGCATCGATAACCCCGTCATTGTCGTCATCGGTATCTTCACCCGCATCTCTACAACCGTCACCATCCCAGTCTGTGGTCGAGTTGGCTGTCCAATTCAGGTCGCCGCGCGCGCATGAATCGAGCGTGTCGGCCAAGCCATCGTTGTCATCATCCAAATCCTCTCCAAAGGCATAGGTACCTTCGAAAGTTAAGGGGCCATTGGTCAATGTGTACGGTCCAAATGTAATCTGTGAACCATATTGTCCGGAGAAAATTCGGATGCCCTTAGAGATGGTTCGAATCGTATCTGATGTCTCGGAACCTGAGCCACCATGATGGCTGGCTGAAATCCAGGTTCCACTAGAAGAGATGGTTGCTAAGGCGATGTCATTGTAGGTATTGTTTGAGGTGAAATTGTAGGAGCCAATCTCGACCCAACCACTGTTGAAATCTATTGACAATTGAATGTCCCCATTTGAATCTACATCCAATGTTTTTGACAAAGCATACCCATTGCTCTTGATTTGTTTGACCCAATCCCAAGAACCTGAACGATTGATGCGGAGAACAAGACCATCTTGGTAAGCCTGCGAGGTCAATGTTGTCGAACCAAAAGTCACAGTTGTTGCAAAGGTACCTGCAGCATACAACCAACCATCGTCACCCATCGCCAAATCGTTGATTCGATCATTGCTATTACCAGAATAGGAAATGGCCCAATTCCAGTTTCCAGATGTGGATATATTCGCTACGAAGCCAGCACCAGAGAGTGTGGTACTTCCAAAGGTCCCCGAACCAAAACCACTGAAGAAAATATTGTCATCGGAATCAATGGCCACAGACTCGACAGCTGCGGCGACTGAAGAACCTCCGCCTGCTGCTTTCGCCCACTGCCAAGTCCCACTGTTGCTAATCTTTGCAATGAAACCGTCACCCGTGTTTGAGGACACAGACAGTGAAATCTGTGAAGTAAATGTGCAGGTGTAGTAACAGATTCCACCCACATATGCATCACCACTGCTATCTACCACAATTCCGAATCCTGCCTCAGATCCTTGGGATGAACCGGCCTTTTCGGCCCATTGCCATGTGCCGTTCTTGTCGATTTGGGCGACGAAGGCATCCGCTTGACCTGTGGAGGTGATGGAATGAGAACCAAATGCTGCTGTGCCTCGGAATTTACCTGTAATGAAGAGATTCTCATCATCATCGATTGCAATAGACAGACCCTTGTCTTCGGCAGTTGAACCAGCCTTTTGTATCCAATCCCAAGTACCATTGTAGGAACGCTTTGCAACAGCGATATCGTAGTCTCCGTATGAGGTAATGGATGATGAACCATAATTGACTGTGGCATACAGATATCCTGCTGCATAGATATCGCCATTATCATTGGTCACATAATCCATGAATCGGATGTTTTGTATGCTCGTCATGTGCAACCATTCGCCTTCATCAAGGCAACCATCACCATCGTAATCATTGGATGCATTGGGGCTCCAAAATGCTGTTCCGTTTGCACACGAATCTTGTGAATCACCGATGCCATCGTTATCCGCATCCACACAACCCACACTGTTTACGATACTGTTCAAGGGCGTCTGTGGGCATTGATCGTTGGAATCGCTGACTCCATCATTGTCATCATCGGTATCCTCGCCCGCATCTCGACAACCATCGCCATCCCAGTCCGTGGATGAAGTGGAAGTCCAATTCAAGTCGCCGCGCGCGCATGAATCGAGCGTGTCGGCCAAACCATCGTTGTCATCATCCAAATCTTCGTCAACAACCACACCTGCGATCCAATTTAGATTCCTTTCCAACGAATAGTTGTCCGAACCGACGTTCAACCAACATGTGGTGCACGTTGCAGCATTGGCCTTCATCAAGAAGTGAACTTGGTCGCCAACAACATCGAAATGGTTGTTCTGGAAATCTGTATTCCCACCCATAGACAATGCCCATTGCCAGGTTCCATTTGTATCCAGTTTGGCAATGAAACGGTTGGCATGGTTGACATTTGGAGCGTGGACTGGGAGTGAGGTTGAGCCCAACGTCAAAGGTCCGTAGTAAGAACCCATGACTATCAAATTGTCGTGTTCATCAAAGGAGGCATCACTGATCCAAGTATTCGCTTTCGTGTGTGTGGAATAGGTGCTGGCATTGAGATGTTTGAACCAAGATAGGTTGCCGCTTGAATCAATCTTGATGATGACTCCATCAACCTCATCAGCGACCGAGTTGGTATACAGTAAGGTGTTCCTGTAATACATATCATCCTTGGAGTGAGCGAATAGATACATGTTGCCGGAAGAATCCATCATTGGATATGTTGCATCGTTCGAGTCTAAATTCGGATAATTACCACCGTTAGATGAGGTGAGATTCGCCGAATATGAATAGGTTCCAGAAGAAACGTCAACCACACCTGCGATCCAATTTA
>DAVT01000032.1:0-3693 GCA_002505685.1 Euryarchaeota archaeon UBA501
GAGGGGAAGTCCACAGCAGAATGTGTAGAATGTGGGGCAATCATGGGCTTCCCAAGTGATTACACAGGGAAAATCCGTTGCCCGAAATGTGGTACGGTCCACCGGGTTTGACTAAATTTGAGCGAGTGCTTGCTCGATATCTTGCCAGAGGTCCTCGACATCTTCGATTCCAATGCTGACGCGAACAAAGCCTGGAACTACGCCGGCAGCCGTTCGCACAGGTTCTGGAATGAACATGTGACTTGAGTTGAATGGGCATTCAATCAAACTCTCGACGCCGCCCAAACTGGTTGCTTCAAAAATGAGTTTGAGGTTTCGCATGAAGCGAAGGGCTGCATCGTCTCCTCCCTTCACGACAAAGGCGAGCATTCCTGTGCCCTTGGGCATAATCCGTTGACCGACATCGTAGTCTGGGTGGCTGGACAAAGAGGGATGGATGGTTTTCTCAATCGATGGGTGGGCTTCCAAACGCTTGGCGATTTCAGATGCACTGGCGCAATGAATGGGCATTCTGGCACTCAATGTTCGCATTCCCCGCTCTAGTAGGTAGCACGCGTGAGGGTCGGGGGCCCCACCAAAGTGGACTTTCTTTGGGAATAGTTCTGCAATCAAATCCTTGCGCCCCACAACTGCACCGCCAACGATATCAGAGTGGCCGCCGAGGTATTTTGTCGTAGAATGAATCACGAGGTCGCATCCCATTGCAATTGGTTGGCAGCCCCAAGGAGACGTGAATGTGTTGTCAATGACCAACAATAGTTCGTGCTTTTTTGCAATTTCAGCCATCGCTTCAACGTCGCACACCTTGAGGACAGGGTTTGACAGGGTCTCGATGTAGAGCATTTTCGTGTTTTCTTGAATTGCTGCTTCGTAGGATGATGGGTCTTGCATATCTGCCATCGAGACGTTGATGCCAAATCGGGGCAATTCCTCGGTCATCAGTCCGTATGTGCCCCCATATACATCAGCGCTGGCCACCACGTGATCTCCATTGGAAAGAAGTCCGAGCATGACGGTGGAAATTGCAGCCATTCCACTCGCGAATAGTTCGCCATCCTCAGCCCCTTCAAGTGCGCATATTTTTTCCACACACGCTTCTGAGTTTACGCTTGAAAGTCTCGAATAAATGAGTGTGTGCTGAGCGCCCGCGGCCCAACCGGCGTAACGGTCATCACTCAGGTAGTATGTTGATGATTGGAAAATGGGGGTGTTGACCGCTCCCTCGATGTGTTTGGTCCCAGAATGTACCGAGCGGGTGGCGAATCGTTTCCCTGAATCATCGTCGGCCATAATGGTCGTGGGGCTTGTGTAGCATTTCAACAAAGCGCTTAGAGCGTCTTGTTTTATCCTACGGATGTGCTTGGTTCGTTGGCCAAATTTTGCTTGCGGTTGAGGATGTACTTTACAGAGAAAACCAATGCGATGAGAGAGAATATGAGGGCGAGGAGTGGGAGGAGTATTGCGAGAATTGTGCACACAGCACAGGCTCCCGCTTCAGCCGTTGAGATGAGTGGGTTAGCAATCCCTCCCGTTGTCATGGTTGAGAGGGCGCGAATCGATACAGTGCCAATTTGAATGGTGCCAGATACGCCGCCGCCAATGATGATTGAGAGTGACCACTGCACAAACGGATCAGTTTCTACAAGCGTAGAGGAAAGCATGACGATACCAGATATCATTGCTGCAGGGGATGCGATGGTGTCCATGAGATTGTCCAACCAAGGAATGTAATATGCTAGAATCTCCAATACCATTGCCGAGCCTAAGAGAATCAAGCCAACATCTGATGACATCCACTCACTGGCACCTTGCACTGGAATGTCCAAAGGTGTGTAATCAAAGCGAATTGCAAGACCGTACAAGAAGGGAGGTAGAAATACCCGAAATCCGGATGCTGCTGCTAATCCAAGACCCAAAGAAAAGGCTAGGAATAATTCCATGCCGTTCATTCAAATTCCTCACTCACCCACGCCGAATAATCGTTGGTAGAGTCGGCAATTGTCCACACGATTTGTGGAATCTTGTAAGGATGATTTTCACTTAGGGCCAACAATACATCTTCCCGCTTGTTGGGTGTTACTTTCAATTGCAAATGCCATTCGGGAGATGATTCGATTGATCCCTCCCACCTATACATTGAATGGATTGAATGGTGTTGTACACATGCTGCCCCAGCGTCCAACATCTGTTGAGAAAATGCGCCGACCTCTGCCTCTATCCATGTGCCGGGGAGGGTTGTTTGAATGAGGCAAACTTCGCCACCCATGACTACTCCGAGGGACCGGGAGAACATGAAATCAACGCCCCAACACTTGAGGACCTTATCGTTCAGGCTAGCAATAGGTGACATGATGGATTGGGACGAACCCATTGATTCGGGCACGGTTCCCGATGATGGATCCAGCTTCGATGCTATCGTTGTTGGAGGGGGGCCTGGGGGTTCTGCAGCAGCAGCGTTTTTGGCGATGAAGGGGGCTAAGGTATTGCTCTTGGAAAAGGCGATTTATCCTCGAGACAAAACCTGTGGAGATGCGGTGGGAGGTAAATCTCTCAAGCATGTGGAAGAATTGGGTATCAAGGATATTCTCGAGGAAACACCGCACTTCCGCGTAGATGGTATTGTCTTTGGTGCGCCCAATGGAAAAGAAGTGCGGATTGCACTTCCTGAAGAAGAGGTTGAGCAACGTGAAGCGGGTTACAGTTTGCCACGAAGGCAATTTGATACGTTACTATTTCGAAATGCGAATGAGAAGGTGCTCGAAAAGGGTGGAGCTGTCATTCAAGGTTTTATTGTCAAGCGGGTTCATATTGAGAATGATGCCGTAACGGGCATTTCTGGAGTTCATGAGAAAATGGAGTATCGCTTTAACGCCCCCCTGACAATTGGAGCTGCAGGGTATACATGTCCGGTCGCCAAAGCCGTTACCGGACATCACGATGAGCCGATGGTCGACAAGGACCATTATTGCGGTGCATATCGAGAATATTGGACTGGGGTAGAGGGATGTAATGATTGGAAAGGATCTATCGAAATTCACTTCATCGACGGAGTTATTCCAGGGTATTTCTGGATATTCCCCGTTGGCAACGGTGTCGTCAATGTCGGCATCGGTATGGTCATCACTGAAATGGACAAACAGAAGGTAAAGTTGAGGGGTTTGCAAGAATGGGTCATCAAGGAAGATGCGAAGTTCAGTAAGCGCTTTGCAAACGCCAAAATGATTAAGAAATCCGGCAAAGGTTTCCAATTGCCATTTGGGAGCCCTCGGAAAAAAGCGCCTTCGTTCCAACCTCGTCGAAGTGCGATGGCGGGCGCGATTTGTGTGGGGGATGCTGCCTCTTTGGTCGACCCGTTCACTGGAGAAGGAATCGGTAACGCATTACTGTCTGCGAAATTGGCTTCCGACCTGTTCGACTTGGAAAAACACAGGGAAGGATTGCCATCGGAAATTGCAGATGAATATCAGCATAAGTTGTGGGGAGAACTTTCTGCGGAATTAACAAACTCATACAAACTACAACGTTTAGTCAAGAAAAAGTGGTTGATGAATTTCTTCATAGGGAGGGCTGTCAAGAAGGAAGAATTGCAAAGAGCCCTGACTGACATGATTGCTTCCAAAGAGGCGCAGGGTCAATTCCACTCGAAATGGTGGATGATCAAGACGTTGTTATTCTGAGGTGGTAATGTGGATT
>DAVT01000032.1:4114-8881 GCA_002505685.1 Euryarchaeota archaeon UBA501
ATCGTTGTGATGAGCAGGGTGTCCGTCGCTTCTTCCTCTCAAATAATAGTAGTCGTTCCGTTACACAATATCTTGACAAGTTGGCGGCAATGGGCATTCCTGCAACCGAAGAAGATGTCTTGCTATCAACGCATGATTTGCTTTCATGGTTGGATACGAATGGAGTTGTCGATACTTGGCTGGTTGGCACTGAAGGAATGCGGGAGATGTTGGAATCCTGTGGGGTGAATACCCGTTCTACTCAACCAGAATATGTTGTACTCGGTTATGACACCGAAATTACGTACGAAAAAATCGCAGTCGCTTCCATACATCTGCACAAGGGCGTGCCAATGGTAGCGAGTCATCCAGATATGGTGTGTCCTTCGCCAGATGGGGGCTTACCCGATACGGGGGCTTACATGGCGATGTTTGAAGCCACTACTGGGGTCCGTCCTGTCCATATTTGTGGGAAGCCTCAACCCGGTATGATTCAGCATAAGATAGAGGAATTGGGGCTTGAAGCTGGGCGGTGTGCAATGGTAGGAGATCGCCTCTATACTGATATGGCGATGGCAACACGTGCAGGGACAAAGGGGATCTTGGTGTTGTCAGGTGAGGCCACGATGGCAGATGTAGAGGTGTTGCCTGATGGGGCTGAGCAAAAGCCCAGCCTGGTTGTTGGGTCTGTTGACGAGTTATTGCGCTGACGGCGGAAAAAATAGGGTTTGGAAATCGCCCTGTCGACTGTCTCGCTAGGGGTGTTCTTCAAGTGCCCATTTGCGAACTCGAGGCGCGTGAGTGCAAACCCGCCGCTTTCTGGCGCACCCTCTTGTGATGTGGGTGCGTTACCTTTGGTCGAAGAATGGCCGGTGCTTCCAAATCATCAAACCCACATGTCAAGATTGGCCCAATTTGGCGTCATAGAATTAGAGGAAGTTCTTGAAGCGATGCAGCAATGCCCCCGTGGAATCCATGGTTTGCCGTTCCCATTGATTGATGAAATAACAAACATTGAGGCGTCTAGTATCCGGATTCCTTGGTGGGTTGATGTCTCTGCGCCTAGATCCCTGTTGCCTGGCTTGTTTGAAACTTGTCAAATTATGCAACTTTTGCAGTTGGAAAGTGGTAACAGTGTGTTGTTGATGGGCCCAAGGGGCAACTGGTGGACTGAGTTGCTGATGTACATCGGGGCTGGACACATTGTAATCTTGGAACCTGATGAAATTCGGCGGGATGTTCTAATGCAACGCTGGGATGAAATGAGGTTAGATTTGGTTGCGAATGCATTCGGATGTCAAATCAATTTCATTGGGACGGATATGTTGGATGATTGTACACCAGATGGTGGTTTTGACCGGATTTTGTCGACTGGGATGTTCCCTGCCCTTCCTCTGAGTGTGATGATGCGAGTTCAGACTGAAGGGTACGCGGTATTGCCTATCGAAAATGAGGGGAGGAGTATGTTGCAATTGATTCAACATCACGGAGAAGGGGAGTTGATGTCTCAATGGGTTGCCTGTTGGGATGTTGATCCTTGGTCGGATGAATTCTTGATAGCCTTGGAAACGGGGGCTGCCATCGAATCGGGTGGGGAAGTGATAGAGAATCAAAAACGAGTCGAAAATGCGTGGAGTGGTGCAAATCGCGTACCCACTCGTGATCGGTTTGGGCCTGACCGTATGTTGGATATGGTTGAGCGTGTTTGGTTCTCAATTGACCCCGTTCATTCCGACTTTGCTGAGGGTGACTCTGGCGGATTTAGGGAGTGCCTATCTGATGATTTATTCCGAATGGGTCACGTCCTTTTGCAAATGGGAATTTTTGAGTTGGCAACAGAGCATCTCGGGGAGGCTTTTCGGCTAGCCCCAACGGCGGAGTCGGCGACCTTTGTGGGATGGGCGATGAACGAAATGGATGATTCTTGGGCGGCCCTTGGCTGGTGTAGAAAAGCGATTGAAACCGATGAGAGATTGGGCAACCCCTGGAATGACATCGGCGCCATTCTATTGCAAATGGAACAGCCGGCGGCGGCAATTCCTTGGTTGGCTGCAGCAACTCGGGCACAGCGTTATGATGCGCCTGGGCATCCATGGTCGAATTTGGCACGAGCGCATCAGGAGCTTGGAAACAAGATGGCGGCGTTTGATGCTGCAAGAACTGCACTCGAGCATTCGCCTGATGATGATAATTGCTTGAGAATCATAGATGATCTCGGTGATTTATTACTCTGATTCGTGGATATTAGGTTCATGGGGCGGGAACCATTTTGCCAACCATTTTGGAGACCACCAATTCAAATCACCCATGAGGCGCATGGTCGCTGGAACGACGATGGCTCGAACCAATGTGGCATCTATCGCAATGGCTAGGGCTAGTCCTAATCCAATGGCCTTGATGATTTGGACGGTTGCAATGGCGAACGATGCGAATACGACTACCATGACTGCGGCAGCGCCCGTGATTAAGCGACCCGTTTGTTGCAGACCCCGTCGAACGGCTTCCGTATTATCACCCGTTTCCAAGTAAGCTTCGTGGATGCGGCTCAACATGAGTACTTCGTAATCCATCGAGAGCCCAAATACGATACAGAACATGATGACGGGTGTGGTGGGATCAATCGACAAAGGTGTGAAATTCATCCAATCTTCAAAGCCGTGACCCTCTTGGAATACATAGACCAACATTCCAAAAGAGGCTGTTAAACTGAGAATATTCATGACCATGGCCTTCAATGGAATCAATACGCTGCGGACTTGTATGAAAATAAGAATGCCTGTGCACAATAAAATGTAAGTTACGGCGATTGGGGTTTTATCGTAGACTTCCTCAATGATGTCTACACTGATTGCCGCCCAACCACCGACCTTGCCTTGGAAGGGTATCTCGTCCTCCATTAATCGTAATTCTTTCACTAAGTTGTGGGCCCCGGGTGATCCTGGTTCAGGGAGGTAAACCACGCGAATAACGATGGTGTCTTCCGTGGATGTGGCGTTCACCAGTTCCTGTATGGGCACAGGTTGTTGCGAAATTGGCAATGAATAAATCTCCTTCAAATCAGACGCATTCATTGCAACATTTGGGTAATACATGCTGAATACCGCTGAGACGTCTTCCCTGTCAGCAATCGAAGATGAAAAATTATGCAATATGTCAATGGTTTCGTTGCCATATCTTTCCTCACCTTGTAAATCAAACACGGCGAAAATCTCTGCTTGTCCAAAGTCGGACCACTCTTCTTCCTGTATTTCACTACCAACTCGGACCTCTTCATCTGGTGCCAATAAGTCGATTCCACCCAAACCCAACTGTACGTTGAGGAAGGGGGCGCCTGCTCCAATCAATAGAATCAGAATAGGGATAAGGGTCAGCAGTGGTTTGCGCATGACGATGTCTGCGAGTCGGGACCACAGGCCATCTTCTCCCATATCCTGTTTCATCCCAAAGGGTACTTTGAATCGGTTTACATTTTCACCAAGAAGTGACAATATTGCCATCAAGAAGGTTGTGGAAAAGAATACTGCTAGTGCTACTGCTAGTGCGCCGCCAATGCCCATGGATGGAAGGCCGGTGCCCTCAAAGAATAGCATGCCCGTTAATCCGATGACTACTGTGATACCACTGAAGAATACTGCTTTCCCAGCTGTGGCACCCGTGATTGCAAGGGCCTCGCGTTTATCGTGACCGTTGAGTAGTTCTTCTCTAAATCGGTTGACGATGAATAACGAATAATCTATCGATACGCCGATGCCAATCAAACTGACGATATTCATTGCATAGTTGTTGACATCCATTTGGTTGCTGAGCCAAAAGATAATCCCTACGCCACTGATGACGGTTGGGATGGAAATGGCTACTGGTAGAAGTGCTGCTACAATACTGCTGAAAACAATAATCAGCAGAATTATGGTCAAGGGTGCGGCCAACAATTCGGCTTTAATCAAATCATCAACCATGCGATCATCAAACGTGGTATCGATGGCGACGTCACCCGTTCGCCAGCATGATAAGGAGCCGCATTTGATATCGTCCATCAGCTCCCGATAGGCTGCTTTTGCGTCGATATCTGCTGAAAATACAACTTCTACCCTCATGTGGCTTCCATCATCGGAATAGTGCCATTCTGAGAGGTTCGTATCGGCATTCCAAGGGGTTTGAATGTATTCTATGCTTGAGAAATCTGAAATGCCATCAAGGGTGAGATTGACGGCCTGTGCAAATTGAGAGTTGGAAGCATTCCAATCATCGTGTGTGAATATTATTGTGAATGAACGACTACCTGAAAGGCCGCTTTCTCCTTCTGATTCGTTGCTTGCAAATGCTTCCGTAATCATGTTGTGGGCCTGATAGGATTCCATATCATCGCCATCAAAGGCATCTGTAAATTCACTGCCTGTTGCAATCAAACTTCCTAGGCTGAAAAAAACAACGAGAGAGAATGCAATGACGGTTTTTCGACTATCGTGACTAATCTGTCCCATTCGGTAGAAGATGTCCTTCCGGTATCCGCTTCCCCCACCCATGGAGCAGGCGCGTTTGATACCCCTATTTCAGTGAGTGTATCTGCCGCCATCCCATGGTCATGATACGACCTGAGGGGTGATGAGAGTCGTGCTACCATCTCGAACGATAGTAGGGGCATCGAAGGTTGAAAGAGAGGGTAGGACATGCATGAAGCAAGTTGGGGAGCATGCAGGTTGGAGGTAGTCTTCTCCGGTCTCAGTCATTACGAATCGTAGACCATGTCCTGCTGGGAGGATTGCGTCGATGGCTTGGAATTCCATCATC
>DAVT01000028.1 GCA_002505685.1 Euryarchaeota archaeon UBA501
TTCAATGGCAGGAAATAGTTCCGAATGGTTGGATCAAGATCGCGATTGTCTAGGCAGTAATGCCGACTACAACGATACCGACCCTGAAGTCAAAACCCTAGAGGATCATTGTATCAAGAACCCAAATGATACCGGTGCTTGCACCGCTGCATATGATCCAAATGCCGGCTCAGGAAATATCACAGCGATGGAAGATGAAGAGTTCGATGTCATGGGTGCAATCAAGGATTTCGCAATCATTGCAGGATACATCGTCGCTGGAATGGCACTTACTCTACCAGTGATTGTAGTGGCTCTTCGAATGCTTGGAAAGGCGAGGGATAAGCGAAAGCCCGATGCTCAATACACCCACCAAGATGCTACCAAGGAGTTGGATGCATGGGAAAGTGGGGAAGACTTCGAAACTCGGGGAGGTATTGATGAGCAAAAGGTGTGGGGTGAAGAACCGCTTGAAGGTGAAGAAACTCCAATCGAGGACACCATCGTTGAGGATTTGGATTCAGAAGGAGTTTCAAACGAACCAGAATATGTTGCTGAAGAGATGTCTATCCCAACACAAGAAGAGGAAGAAAAAGTCGAAGAAACCCCTGCCGAACAAGCAGAGCAACCTCCCGCAGAAGCACCTCCACTGCCCGCAGGTGGCCTACCTGAAGGCTGGACAATGGATCAGTGGCGTTGGTACGGTCACCAATGGCTTGAACGCCACGGCCAACAGTGAGTTCAGTGAAATACGACTGGTAGGTTATTCCTCAACGAGGCATAATCTTCTCCAGTGTATGCTCCGCCAGATTCCCTCAATGCAGTGGAAATTAGCCACAATAGGTCATTCCAATCAGTCGATTGGGCATGCAATTCAATTTCATTTGCTGCAGCTAAATCGAGCAATATACGCGCATTGCTACCACCATCCATCAATCCCCTAAATAGAGTAGGGGCATCAACGGAATAT
This sequence comes from Euryarchaeota archaeon UBA501, assembly GCA_002505685.1. Taxonomy (GTDB): domain Archaea; phylum Thermoplasmatota; class Poseidoniia; order Poseidoniales; family Thalassarchaeaceae; genus MGIIb-P. The sequence continues at coordinate 950 of DAVT01000028.1, forward strand.
GCTGGTGGTTGGCCTTTCATCTAACCACCATACGGAGATTGTCCGAGTCTTTGCACCAATGCTTCGACATCGGTTTGACCAATGTCTCGCAATCGGCTTCGCAACTTATCTGCTTCAGAACGTAGTTGCGCCATTCGGTATTCTTGTAACACTTGAGCAAGCAATTGATCAACACTCTTGTGGTTGCCCATTGCGCGCATTGAATTTAGTTGCCGTCTCACATCAAAAGAGACGCTTATTGAGGTCATGTTGGGTGAGCCCATGTTTTCACCGACGGGAAGACAGAACGGCCGCATCTTGAGCATGTCGGTGAATTGTGTGTTTATTCACCGGTTCTGATTTTGTGCTGCTGAAGTCGATTAGGCTCATTGATGCCATACTTTTTCCGAATCCGCAGTGCCCTACGATGTACTTCCTTCGCAAGAGCCCAATACTGATTGCTCCCTGAAGATCTTTTCCTGCTTTTCAGGATGGTTACTGGGCCCCCATCTGCGGGTGCAGCCGCTACATCGGTGTTTCTTGGTATGACTGTACTGAAAACCTGCTCCCGAAGGTGCCTTCGAACCTCAGATACAACAGTATTGCAAAGTTTGTTCTTTGAGTACATTGTGAGTGCAATACCAAATAATTTCAGATTTGGATTGATTCTTCGTTGTACCAGTTTGATAGAATTCATCAATTGACTCATTCCTTCCAATGCATAGTATTCTGTTTGTACTGGAATCAGCACCCAATTCGATGCAGCCATTGCATTAATCGTGAGTAATCCGAGACTGGGGGATGTATCGATAATGATGTAATCAAATTCATCCAAAGCAGAAGCCAATCCTTCCTTCAACCGAGTTTCTCTTCCGATGCGAGTAGCCAATTCAATTTCAGCAGCTGCCAACTGGACATTACTTGGCAAAATCCAAAGATTCTCGACACCGGATGATACAATCTTTTTCTTCCCGTCAATCTTCTTGATTTCTACCATTGATTTTGGAGGATTTTTGTCAGGATAATTGCCATTCCATGCATCCCACATCGAATCTGCGATAATTTCTGGGCCGATGAGATAGTCTTCGATGATCGGCAGTTCTTCTCCTAAATCATTCATTAGCAAATCATACACGGTACGTCCAAGATTATTCTTCGATATTCCAAATGAGGTTGAAACATTTCCCTGGGGGTCCATGTCAACAAGCAGCACCTTGGCTGCAGGCCAACCATTTTTCGGGTCACCCTTTGCCAATGCTGTGGCAATGTTGACTGCCGTCGTAGTCTTAGAGCACCCACCCTTTTGGTTCGCAACGGTAATGACCATTTTGTATGGGTTCATGTTGTCAACCTCGGGTGAGTCACGGGGTCCTCAGCAAAGCCCCTCTTTGAAACACTCGCCCAATAGAGCATCCGAAGTGCGATAGTTAACCCATCACTGGATGACCGGAACTGGGACTTCTGAGAGGATCTTTCTCATGATGTGCATACCAGTAATTCCACGGATTTTTGCTTCTGGCTTGAGAACGATACGGTGACTGCAAACCTGTAGAGCTACACGCTTGATGTCATCAGGAATCACATAATCACGGCCATCAATCGCCGCAGACGCTCTTCCGGTTTTGAAGAGGGACTGACTGGCACGAGGTGATGCACCGGTGATAACTCTGTGATCTTCACGAGAGCGTTGTACAACTTCCACGATGTAAGATAGAATTGCAGGATCTACATGGACAGTTTCCAGAGCCTTTTGCATGGCTACGACCTTTTTCGGTGACGTAATTTGCTCGACATCGTGACTATCCTTGCCTCGCAACTTTCTTCGTGCCAAAATCGCTTTTTCCTCAGCACGGTCTGGATATCCCATTGACATCTTCATCAGGAATCGATCCATCTGTGCTTCTGGCAAGGGGTAGGTACCTTCCTGTTCAATTGGGTTTTGAGTAGCCAGTGTAACGAAAGGAGCAGGTAGTTTGTGTGTGATACCTTCAATGGTCACTTGTTTCTCTTCCATCGCTTCAAGAAGCGCAGCCTGTGTCTTTGGAGGTGCACGGTTGATTTCGTCAGCAAGTAGAATGTTTGTGAACAAAGGACCTGGTCTCAGTTTGAACTCACCAGCTTGTTGGTCGTACATGTAGGTCCCCATAATATCCGAAGGTAGCAAGTCAGGCGTGAATTGAACACGCTTGAATTTACAACCCAAAGCCTTGGCAAACGTATTTGCAAGCAACGTTTTGGCCAAACCTGGGAAATCCTCAAGCAACATGTTTCCGTTGGACAGAATACCAACGCTAACACGCAGCAAATTCTCTTCTTTGCCTATGATAACTTTGGCAACCTCACCCATCAAAGCGTGTGAGATTTGACTCACGGTCGAAATCAGGTCCTTCGTACGTCCTGTACCTGCTGCTTGTGCCATCCCTGCTGACATCGTATCACCTTGGGTCTGAACCCAACACAGGACCGCCCCAATTCGTACTTGAACGTTCGGGGTCGGGGGGTCACTCAATCATCGCCAAATAAAATGGCATTAAATGAAAAAAAACGGTCTACTGCGGACCATTAACGACCCCAAAAGTGGTCTTCAGCACGATGTAAAGCCGTAAGCTCATCAAGAACTTCTTGTTCGGCCGCAGTGAGTTCCAATTTACGCAGTCTTCTGGCATGGCTTGCAGGAACATCGACGAGCAAAATGTCCTCCTCATCGATTCCTCGGCCAACGGTAGCTCCCTCAATTGCTATAGCCACTTCATCACCCTGTTTCGCTTCTTTGTGCGACGCATCTCCAATTCGAATAGATTTGACTTGACCAACTTTCGTTCCATCTATGGTCAATAGACGTTGACCAACATGCAACCTACCACCGAGAATTCTGACACCCACAACTGCAGGCCCTGATCGCCTGAAGATGTGATCGGCAAGAATCTTGAGTTTCCCGGGATATACGATTTTCTCACGCTTTTCTTCCTCAAGCTGAATTTTCCTTTCTTCAGTCCATGATTCAAAGCGCTCCAAAATATGGTAGATAACATCTGAACCGATGAATTCGACATTACAATCCTCTTTGTTCAATTCATCTGAAGTTCCCGACTGGACGGTAGTACTGAATGCGAGAATGACTTTGTGTAGGGGGTCTGACGCGTTTTCTGCGCCCCGCAAATCACGTTTATTGACGGGACCAATGCCAGCACTTCGGATAGGAATGGGATTTTCCAAACTTCTCAATTCGAATGCTAGTGCTTCAAGCCCACCCAGCGTATCTGCCTTGATGACAATTCCTTCTTCATCCAATTCGATACTAATTTCAGATTCTTCTCTTGCAGCCTCAATCGCGTTTTCACGCAACTCTCCATCACTGGGGAGGATACGTAATGTCGTGCCGGCCAGAACACCCTCCAAATCAGGCGCAGCTAGTTTCAATCCTGACGCCGCCTCAACCATTTCAATGGCATCCCATCGATCACCAGCATCACGCATTTCAGCCATGCCTCGTGGTCTGAACAAACCACGAACCCGTGTTATTTGAGGCCCATTTTCGGTTGCAATGACGATTTCATCACCCTTGGAAATCTGGCCTCTATACAAAATCACATCCAGTGTTTTCCCAAGTCCTCGTTCTTCTTTCATTTCGAGAACAGTGCCCTCAGAAGCGCCCACTACGTCTGATAGTTGCTCATCAAGGAACTTTTCTGCAAGTCCGATTGTAATTGCCAACAAATCTTGCATGCCTTCTCCTTCTTTGGCTGAACATGGAACGAGTGCAATGTTTTGAGTAAAATCAGAAATTTTGTTATACATGTCTAGATTGAAGCCTTGCTCCCCAAACTGGCCAACTAGGTCCCAGAATTTTTGCTCAAACAACCCCTGAGATTGTGCATCTTGATCTTTCATTGCTTCAGCAGCGGAACGACCGTTGACACATCTCCATCCATGTATCCGGTCAACCTTGTTTGCACAGACTACAAACGGTGTCTTTGCCTGTTTCAGGATTCGAATCGATTCAAGGGTTTGAGGTTGACAACCTTCCATTAAATCCACGACAAGGATAGCAATGTCTGCTAAAGAACCTCCTCTCGTTCTCAACGTAGAAAATGAGTGATGGCCAGGTGTATCAATGAAAAGTAAACCTGGGGACAAGAATTCTTTGCCTCCCATCAATGGACTACACAAATCATTCAACAAAGATGCAGGAACTTCTGTAGCACCGATGTGCTGGGTAATGCCTCCGGCCTCACGCGCCATCACGCTGGCCTGACCTTTCTGTCCTAAACTACGGATGTAATCTAGGACAGAAGTCTTCCCATGGTCAACATGACCTAGGACTGCAACAATGGGTTGGCGACGGCTTTTTCCAGCCAAAACATCACCTCATTTCCCAATTGAAAAATCAAAAAATCAATTGGAATTTACTCATACACCCATGTCTCACGGATGGGGGTCCATTCGTTCAATCCTTCAGGGAACCAGAGACCGAGCTCAAACTCTGCGGTATCTTCCCCATCACTGCCATGAATTAGATTGTAGCCGATGTCCATCCCATAATCACCACGAATAGATCCCATGTCTGCTTCTCTTCCATTGGTCGCGCCAATGATATTCCTGCATACTGATATGGCGTCAACTCCTTTCCAGGCCATTGCCACCACGGGGCCTGATGTGACAAATTCTACAAGACCCGAATAAAACGGGCGTTCTTTGTGAACGGCGTAGTGTTGTTCAACCAATTCAACACTCGGAATGATTGACTTGAGTCCTACTAGGCGCAATCCTTTGCGCTCGAATCGGTTGATGATTTCACCTACCAATCCACGTTGTACACCATCTGGTTTGACCATGACATATGTTGTTTGCATATTTTCCACCGAACCGGCCGACTGCCCTCCCCTATTTCAGCACGCCGACGCTCGCTGAAGCGCGGGACCTGCCAAAGAATGGGCTGATGCACTTACTGGATGCCGCCCTTTACGTAACGGCGGGTCCACTTTACCTTCCTTGGATTTCTTCCAAGTTTCATGTTCTTCCGTGCCTTTGAATCCTTGAACCAAAGTACAGTACCGTCACGTTTGACATACATTACACCAGTTCCAGGTTCGATTTCCTCACCGGAAAAATTGCAAATTCGCCTTTCTACCATGGATAATCACCTTCAACGCACATTCAACTTGCGGGCTTCACGACCAGTATCCAGGAGCATCAGAATATCTCCTACACGAATCGGGCCTACGACATTGCGTGTGATAATGCGCCCAATATCTCTTGGATTGGGGGCATCGTTTACTCGAACTTTGACCTGAGTAGCCTCTCCTGTCATTCCAGTTCGTCCTACAACTTCGACCACTTCTGCCGGCCATCCTTCTTGAGTCATATTCAGTTCCTCCAAAGAAAATCTCAATCAAGCTCAATTTAGAGCATCAGTCTGTTCTTTTACACCGTTAAATGCCTCTTGAGCACCCTTTGCGACTTCCATTAGAGCAATGGCAGCTGTTTTTGCCCCACTGTTCATTCCAGCCGCTTCGGCTAGGTATGCCTGATCTTCCACGTAAATGAATGGAATGCTCTTTTCTTTGCAGATTAGAGGGATGTGTGCAAGCAGTTCTGCAGGGTTGACATTTTCTGCCATCACAATCATCTGTGCGGTTCCGCGTTCTGCTGCTTTGGTAACTTCGTTACTTCCTTTCTTGAGACGCCCTTCGCCGTTTCCTACAAGCTTCACAAGCTCGTATACGCTATCTTGGACATCTTTCGGGGTTTCAAATGCTATGTGTACACTCATTGGATTCACTCCTCATGTTGGTAAGCCGCCGCACGGCGTGCCTCGTATAAACGCAACGGAAGCCTCTACGAATCACCTACGGTGTCAAAGAACCCGATCTATCAGGTCATTTACTCCTCTAGCGATGGCCGGTGCGCCACTAACAACAGAACGTGGATTTGGAAGAGAATCGGTGGCATGCACGCCATCTACATGATTCGCAAGGCGTGTAATTGCACCACCAGTAAACAGTCCATGTGTACAGGCAGCATGAATGGCCTTGGCCCCCTGCCGTCTCAAAGCATCACTGGCCTTGCAGATTGTGCCGCCGGTGGAAATCATATCATCGACAATGGCCACAATCGCCCCATCTACATCCAAATCTTTGGCCTTGTGTTCGATTGTGTGCGCATC
>DAVT01000135.1 GCA_002505685.1 Euryarchaeota archaeon UBA501
AGCGCTCCGTCACTTCTGATGTGAATCGGCCCACCCAGAGCCACATTGTGCAATCCACGCGTAGAGAATGCGAGGGGTTCCTCGTCCAGTGGATATTCGACTCCTGAGATGCTCACATTCGCGCACGCGGTAAAGGCGAACAGACTCAGTTTCGTACCCTCGTCTAGCACCAGTTCCAAGTCCTCCAAACAGCGCATCACAACATGCTCTGACATGTGCATGTAAATTTCCAGTTCAGGAGGTGCTTCCACCAAGGCGGCAAAGACACCGATTTGGTGATCAATTTCTCCCCCTTCTACGCCGACGATATCGACCACATCCGCTCCATTCTCAGCAGCATACCTTAGCGCCTTGTCTAAGTCCGAAGAATTCTGGTCTGGCAAAGAGACTCTTTCAACCTGTAAATCAGTGATAGAATCGAAGTCTCCGGTGGCGAGGTTGACACTGATTTTTCGAGAAAGTGCAGCATCGGTTCCACCATCGACACCGATGATGATTTCACCGACCTTAGAAATCGGCTCCCATATGCTCGCAGGGGGCCATTCTCCGCCTGCGCAGAGCAGCCACCTTTTCCCTGTCATGACCATGGCTGAAGGCTGAAGTTGAAATGGGCTTCTAGGCGGTTGTCTGAAGAACCTTGACTTCCTCGACCCTAAGGGTCGAGGTCCAATCGACCGCGTTTCCCGGTGATTGCCATGCGTCTTACACCCTTCATTCTGGTCGCATTGATGGTACTCACACCTCTTTCTGCAATGACTTCCATTTTGTTACCTGAGCAGACAACTTCTGAGAGCGTCGATCTGACCGAAGGCTGGGGCGAATCTTGGTCCGGCAGTACGGTGACACTCGAGGGTACGGATTGGGAAGTTCTCGAGACACGTGGTCTTGGCGATTGGCAAACAACATTGCTCGAAGGGATGTCTGACGACATCGAGGATCTGGATGTTGCCATCTCTCCGGACCAGACCATCAAAGCCTGTGGTTACAATGCAACCGATGAGAGCCTTGAGGTCTACACGTTGTCTCCTGATGGGGCTACAACCCGAGTCACCGTCGACTCGGATGGAAATGTCGGCCGAGGTTGTTCGATCATCATCGATTATCGAGGATTCGCAAGAATCGCTTACCTAGATGTGGATGAATCTGCCCTCAAGGTCGTTCGAGAAAATGATTACACTCCGATGACTGGTGATGACTGGTTGGTCCGTACACTGGTCAATGATGTGACCATTACCGCTTCACCAGAAATCGCGATTTACAGCAATGGCTCGATTGCAATCGCCTACCAAGATGCGGACACAGGGGGTTTGCACTTGATGCGTTACACCGGTTCATGGTGGCGCCATACACCGATGGTAACATCAGGCGCGGCCGAAGATATCGTACTGAACATCGATGTCAATGACGTGTTGCACCTTTCGTTTGTAGACACCCTCAATCAGCGCGTAGCCGTGATTTCATTGGAAGGGGATGTGCGAACATTCTCAGTAGTCGATGAAGGGGAAGGCGTTGGTCAACCGCTAGGACACCATCTTGATTCAACCACACGCGCCCAACTGGTGTATGGCATTGACGATGGCACAGGTCTTCGTATTGTTCGTGATTTAGCCGGACGTGACGATGGCCGAATCTCCCCTGAACCTTATCTTGTTCTCGAGACCAATGCATCAACTGAGTTTGGTACAGATGCCAACTCAAATGGGGATTTCAACGCGGATGGATATAGTGACCTCATCTACGGAGAACCTGGGGCGAACGATAGCACTGGCGCAATCCACATCCACTATGGTTCGGTGAGCGGGTATGCACAAACCCCCGATTTGTCGTTGTTTGGGGGGCATCAGGGGGCGCGCTTTGGAGCGTCTTTGGCCATGATTGGAGATGCTGATGGGAATGGCTACGATGACATCCTCGTCGGCGCTCCGAATCAGAACAACGCCACAGGCAATACTACTGGTGCAGCAGCACTGTATTCAGGATTTGCCACCGGTCTAAACCCCAACCCCGTCTGGGCGAAATGGGGAACCACCACCGACGGTCTTTTCGGCGCCAATGTCGGAGCAGCTGGGGATGTCAATGGCGACGGATATGCAGATTTTATGGTCTGTGAAAAGGGCTGGGAAGGTCCGGATGAAGGATTGGGTAAGGTGCACATACACCTCGGAAATTCAACCATCAGCACCCAATCTGTTGAGATTGTGGGACATGAAGATAATCTCATTCTCGGTTATTCCATTCTAGGCCTAGGCGATGGAAATGGCGATGGCTTTGATGATATTGTGATTGGTAGTTCAATGGATATCACCGATGTTTCAGGTCGAGGTCGCGCACAGGTACACTATGGTGGGATAAATGGCATTGATTCAACGGCAAATCACACATGGTCGGTGATGACACAATGGACACTATTGGGCAATTCATTGAGTGCGTTAGGCGATGTGAATAATGATGGATATGATGACTTTGCCATCAGTGAAATTTTAGACGACAAGCTTTGGATTTTCCATGGACATGAGGACGGTTATCCAGAGAATCCGACAACACTGATGGACATCGAGAATGGATGGGGATGGAACATCCAAACTGCGGGTGACATCAATGACGATGGTTTGGTTGATTTTCTCATCGGCGATGTGCAGGGTGGGATTCAACTCGTTGCCGGAACCAATACCTCCCAACTGGTTGAACCAGGTACTGAATTTTACTCACGCAGTGGAAATGCCAACTCCTTACTTGGCCGCATCCTTTCTGCAGGAGGCGACGCGGACCGAGATGGTACGCATGAGTTCCTCTATGCGAGCACAACACGCATGGAAGACGGTGTTAGCACCGGTGGATCCATTGTCATCAAGGAGACCCGAGACTGGGAACTCTCTGACCTTCCATTCAACTTTACCGTGAATAGTCTGGATCTTGCAGTCGATGCACAGGGGCGTACACAATTGCTCCTTGACACAGATTCAGGAGTGTACCATTACGAGCGGGCGAACGAACATCTAACCTCGGCAGATCCGTGGGGAGCAACTTTCCTTGGGACGCCACAAAGTGCAAGCATGGTTGTCAGTGCTGCTGGCCAATCTACTGTTGTTCATGCTGATGGCACCAATCTCGCCTTTGAGAGGCGCGAGGGGGCGACCATTCTCTCAAACACACTATCCACCCAACACACAAGTTATGGGATTGACCAAAGCATCGCCCTGAAATCAGATGGTTTCATTGTGGGTGCCTTCACCAAAAACGACAACTCGGTCTTATTCGTAAATCAAACCGCAGGTGGTATCGATTTAGATGTCGTATCGTCAGGAGCACCGATCGATTCCGTTCGAACAGTTTTGTTGTTGGATGAAAATGAAACTCCACACATAATTTGGGCGATGGATAGTGAACTGAAATTGGGAATTCAAAACGGGACTTCTTGGGATACACATACCCTTACGACGGATGTCGAATCCCAATTCAGTGCACAATTGGCAGCCAATGGAAGTCTTGCAATCGCAGCATGGACAGTCACAGGCTCAACTGGTCTAGTTGCGGAATGGTGGGCCTCCGATGGCACATCTTGGTCACGAAACTCCACAATTGATGTGGATGCACCATCACCTGCCGGATCTGTTGACATGCGTTTGGACGGTAACGATATTCACATTTTGTGGTCTAATCTTTCAGGAAATCTAGATGCACAACTTGCACGAATAGATTCGAATGGAATCACAATGGAAGAACTGCCTGAAATGCAACATAGCGGTGGTGCACTCTTCTTATTGGAAGATGGTTACTTGCTGCCGGGGAATCTTTCCAATCAGCCGGGTAGCCACGTTCTTGTCGATGAAAGCGGCAACCACTCAATTTCGATTGAATGTTCTCTTTTGTCCCACATTACGGTAGTGGAATCCGATGGATTGTGGGCGTTCTGTCCCAACGATTGGGCCGAAATTCTAGTCTTTGAGATTTCAGATAAATCGATTCCAATGATTACACTGAGAAGCGATGTCCTTGCACACTACCATCCTGCTGTGGTACGCAATGAAACAGGCGTTTGGAGTATACTCACAGAGGGCCCACTTTCAGCGTTTAGAACCGAGGCAATCCTCCTACAGATTCATCAAGACACAGATCGAGATTTTATTCCCGACTTTGCTGATGATTTGCCACAATTCGGTGGACAATGGACCGATTCAGATGGCGATGGATACGGAGAGAATCTGGATGCACCTAGTGCTGATTTGTGTCCAACTATCGAAGGCTACAGTGCATACGGGCACCATGGATGTGGAGACGTAGATGGGGATGGATTTGCGAACATAGTAGACGATTGTTCCAACAGTGGGAAATCTTGGCGTGATGTGCTTGGATGCCCAGATTCCGATGGAGATGGTTGGTCCGATCCATCTGGCGAGCCCGGTTGGGATGGGGATCGCCACCCAACCAATTGGATGCAGGCCATCGATACCGATGGCGATGGCCGCTATGACAACCATGGGCCAGATTGTTGTGGCCAGAATGCAGAGTCTGATGAATTCCCTCTCGACCCCCAACAGTGGGTTGATGCAGATGGTGACGGCTGGGGTGACAACTCTAGTGCGCCAACCGGTGACAAATGCCCAGGAGTGGAAGGTGGCTCAATTTACGATCGAGGTGGTTGTCTCGATAGCGATGGTGACGGCTACTCTGACCCAGAGCCGCCTACTTCATCAAAGCCATACGGTTGGACCTACAACGCCACACGCTGCTACAATTCATGGGTGGATGATGAAGGCAATACTCGTGCTGCGGGAGAACACTGCGCCGATTTGTATCCATGGGCAGAAGACGACACTTCTTCAGAAAACATCTGTCTCACTCGTTGCAATGAGCAATGGGGGGACAGGGATGGGGATGGCTACGGCGACAACAGTTCAGAGGACGCCTGGAATCGGGACGCCTTCCCATTAGATTGGACACAATTTGAAGACGAAGATGGCGATGGTTATGGAAACAACAACTCAGAAGGCGCCACCAATCCCGATGATTGTCCAACCATTTGGGGGAATTCAACGGTAGACAAGAAGGGTTGTACAGACACGGATGGGGATGGTCATTCTGACTTTTACACATATGAGTCCTATGTCGTCAACAATGTAACTCTGCGAGCAAATGAATCAGGAGACGCCTTGCCCGAAGACCCCAACCAATGGCGTGACAAAGATGGTGACGGCTTTGGAGAGAATCCGATTGGTGAAAATTGGGATCGTTGCCCGGAAATACCGGGTGCCTTGCGAGGCACCCCTGGTCCAGGTTGTGAATTGGCCGAGAATGATGATGATGGAGACAATGTTGCCAATGATGAGGATGATTGCCCCTCAACCCCAGAAGATGAGATTGCCAATTCTGATGGTTGTTCGCCTTCGCAAATCGATACGGATGGAGATTCCGTTTTCGATCATGAAGACATTTGTCCAGACACTCCTTCTGGAGACGAAGTCAACGAGGTCGGCTGCTCATTATCACAAACTAATATCGATACAGATGGCGATGGTGTCAACGATGTCGATGAGAATGCAGACCAACTAGATTTGTGCCCCAATACCGCTGAAGAAGACTACGGGGATGTCGATGAAAACGGATGTGCACCTTCACAACTCGATACAGATGGCGACGGTGTGACCGATGATTTGGATGCCTGCCCTGATACCAGAACAGGGTCGACTGTAACCTCGGATGGTTGCACTGAGGTAGGGGTTGATACCGACAATGACGGGTTTGAAGATACAGAAGATTCCTTCCCATCTGAACCGACTCAATGGGCTGATGAAGATGAGGATGGATTTGGTGACAATTGGGCTGACGGTTCATGGAATGATACCCGGGAAGGAACAGTGGGTGAATGGGTATTGAATGCCGCAAACCCAGACTCTTGCCCCGAAGAATCTGGTACATCTGATAATTCCGCATGGGCCGGAACTGGAACTGAAGTGATTCTCGGTTGCGTGGATTCAGATAGTGACGGCTGGGCAGATTCAATCGATTGGGATGCAGATGAACCTACACAATGGGCAGACGTGGATGAAGATGGATTTGGAGATAACAAATCTGGTTCGATGGGCGACCAATGTGTTGGGCAACCCGGAATTGCAGATGTAGATGGTGATACAGGCCCTCACAAAAACGGATGCCCTGCACCAGATGAGGACGATGACGGGGTGTTCAACAACTTGGATCAGTGCCAAGGAACAGACGCGAATACGACCGTCGACGCAAGTGGTTGTGCAGCCTACCAACGCGATACCGATGATGATGGTGTATCGGATGATGTCGATCAGTGCCCGGGCACACCTGCAGACGATTGGAACCTCGTCGATCGAAATACAGGTTGTACACCCACCCAACTAGAAGAGGATGAAGAATCCTCAATGGGGGGTATTTTGCAATATGTGGGCATCGGATTCGGAGTCATTTTTGGCCTATTGGTCATCATTTTCGTCGTACGTCGAATCCGTGGTGGTCAAATCGATTGGGATGATGAAGAGGACGATTTCTATGCTGACGATGATGATGAGGATGATTGGAGTCCATTTGGAGGCGTAGCCACCAGCTCACCAGCACCGACTCGCTCATTCTCACCACCCCAACAAACCAGCACACCTTCACCCGTGAGCCGGGGACCTCCGATGGGTGGTTCAAGTCGGGGTCCTCCCGTACAAAGCCGAGGTCCACCAACGCGCTCCGAAACATCTGGTCCTCCTAGCACATCTCGCCCGAGTGGTCCTTCGAGAACATCTCGAAAATCCAGTCCGGGAATGCGCCCGGGTGCCCCTGCAAAACAAAGTGTAGTCGAACCCGAAAAGCCCGTCAGAAAGACGCGTAGAACCGCTGCCAGCCCTACGAATGAAGGAGCGGTCCGGAAAACGCGGAGAACTGCGAAGAGTCCACAATCTGATGCGGCTCCAAGAACCCGCAAATCACGCCGAACTGCGGCTGAACCCAAACAATCGCGAAAGCGACGCTCAAGCACTTCCTTTGACGATCTGTTTGGGGCTGATGAAAAACCAGATTTCGATGCGGCCGTTGTGGCAGCCAAAGAGCGACTTATTGTCGGTGATTCAGAACAAAGTGTTCTAGCTCGATTGCAATCTGAAGGATGGAATGTCAAGCAATCAAAATTCATCCTCGGACATGCTAGGCCTTGAAGCGTGTGTGTACGGGCGCCGTCTTCGACGGCGTCAACCTATTCAATGGCCTGCACTCCGCTAGGTACAGGCGGACAGTTATGGCTGAGGATGAACTGGAAGGAGCAGTCCTACCTGATGGGATTGAGGTGGATGAAACCTCAGCCTATTTTGGAATCACAGACTCCAGTGAACTCATCAATCGATTGGCAGAAACAGATCGTCTGAATGGTCTTGGAGAATTTCTCTCAATCACCAGTGATTTACTTCTCAAACAGGCCAATTTCGATTTTGATGTTGCAGCCACAAGATTGGAAGTTGAAGCGGGTGAAATTTACTGGCTTCTCTCCGGTCCATTTGCCCTTTTGTCTTGGACAGATCCGATTCGTTCGTATTTGGGAATGGAGGATTCTATGGGTAACCCAGGTGGCCCGGACCCCGGTTTGGCAACAACCGAAAAAGATGCATTGGACGCATTCAATGACCCCTTTAGACTACTGAAAATGCTCGCGATAGGGCACACATGTGGCGGATTACAGGAATTGGATCAGTATTTGGCCAATTTTGAGGCTTGGATGCAGGACGTGCCTGGAAACAAAGTGCGATTTTTAGCCCTCCATCAACAAATCAATGGTGTATTGCGAGAATCTCAATCGGGAGGCGACGTTTCTAGCCTGTCCTCGCTTACAGGAGGGCCCGTCACCAAAGTATCCGTCGAGACACCATCGGGTATGGAAAGCATCGAAGCAAAACCAGAACCCGAGCCAGAACCTGAACCAGAACCAGAACCGGAGCCTGAGCCAGAACC
>DAVT01000008.1:0-730 GCA_002505685.1 Euryarchaeota archaeon UBA501
TCCTCCAGTGGATACCAATGCTCCATCATCCAATCCGGTACCGGCATGATGAATCGTGCTTTTTCCATCAACTGTACTTAACCAATTTGAAGAAGTGTTACCTGTTATTGGGCGCCCCTTTACGGGAGGACCTGGGTAACCTTCTGCAGCAAGAACAACTGTGAGTGCGTGAGCATTAGAGAATGTGGGCATAGAATCAGACAAACGCCCTTCTGCAACCGCAAGTAGGAGGTCACACAAATCACTGGAAATCAAAGGCACGGTAACTTGTGTTTCTGGGTCTCCAAATCGCACATTGTATTCAACCACGGATGGGGCTCCTTCATCGTCAATCATCAGCCCTACATACAGGCATCCACGATACGGTGTATCCTGTTCAGAAAGGTGTGCATGCATCGGTTCTACAATCTCAGATATGGCACGATTCCGAACAGAATCGGTGACTACGGGTGCAGGCGCATATGCCCCCATGCCCCCAGTATTGAGACCAACATCACCCTCTCCGACCCTTTTGTGATCTTGGCTACACGGCAAGGTCACGAATCCGGACTCATCCATCATGACCAACATGCTTGCTTCTTCCCCAGCGAGGAATTCTTCAAGCAAAACCATGCCATCTGAGGCAATAGAACTTCGAATAAAATCGAGGGCTTCTTCGCGGTCATCTGTAACGACCACGCCCTTGCCTCCTGCCAAGACATCTCGCTTGACTACCCAAGGTGAACCCCAC
>DAVT01000008.1:1120-10881 GCA_002505685.1 Euryarchaeota archaeon UBA501
ATTCCCAAATCTAGCATCACCTGTTTGGCGAAATCCTTGCTTCCCTCCAACATAGCACCAGCCGCATGAGGGCCAAAACTCGGAATCCCTATGCCGCGCAGTGCATCGGATAGCCCGGCGACCAGTGGTGCTTCGGGCCCTACAACAACGAGGTCGGCTCCGAGGGATTGTGCCAATGCAACTTGACCCTCGACATCTCCTGCAGAGACAGGATGATTGGTTGCAATCTCCGATGTACCTGCGTTACCTGGTGCCACATGAACGGCAGCAACCGAAGGGCTCTCTATCAAGCCAATTGCCAGTGCATGTTCTCGACCTCCTCCGCCGACAACGAGTACCGTTCGCCCCATGGCAGAGGACGGTGCGTTTCGGCTCATGAAGAGTACCATCAGTACGGGACTTCCTTCAGACCGACCCAATAGCCGAACATGTTGGTCAGTCGGTGAATGATTGGTGTAAGAATCAAAAGCCCAAACATCGGCACTATGAGGGCAGAATTCCCTACCAGTGCATTCGGGAATAATAGGAGACCCATGGCAAATGTGCAAATGGCAAATGGAAGTGTATCCAACAGAGGTGCTTCTGAACTTTCATCTCCCTCCCTTTTCTTTCCAAGTCTGCGTTTGATGAATGAACCTGTGCAATCTCCAATCATGCACCCTAGCCCTAGAAATGCACCCACGGTGAAGGCGGCACCCCACTCTCCCCCAATCCAAAACCAATCATCAGGTTCAGCCCAAATCAAGGGGTCGAGGAATATGCCATTGTGGGAGAGAGAATCATTGCCAACTGAATGGGTCAGCATACACAACAAACCAGCGCCAATAATGGCTCCAAACAATCCATTCCAAGTCTTCCCGTCTCCGAGAATTCGGAAACCATCGGACAACGTTTTCCCTCCATCGATTGGACGAGGTTGAACTCCGGTTAAATCTGGAATCCATTTGCCTCCAAGCATCGCTGCAGTATTGGCGAGGTAACCCGGAAGATAGAGCCAGAGCACGAGCAAGGGGCCACTCCACAAACTCATCGAATCGGAAAGGGATGGCGCGAGGCTTAGAGAAAGGTTGGGCACACTACGAGACAAGGCTGGAAGGCTTAGAATTGTGCGCATGTCGGCGCATCCTTCATGACCCCATGGCAACACCCCGCATACATGAGAACCGTACCCGCGCTCGCGATACTGCTTGCAACATCGATGCTAATCTGCATGATTCCAATCACTAATGCAGGCTCTGCACCCACCAATGGGGGAATTGTGAACGTTTCAGCAGATGAAACTTGGAATATCGGTTCGGAACTGAATGCTATCGTGACAGTAGAATCAGGTGCTACACTTACAATCGAAGGAGACTATACTTTGCCGGAAGGAGCTAGTATCACAATTGCTGAAGGGGGAACTCTACGAGTTGAAGGAGGTTCGCTAACAGGTGGGGCTTTCTCCGAGGCTGTGCGAATGATTCCCAATGCTCAATCTAGCCTGACTGTCGATTCCGAACTCACCGATGGTGGATTTGATCTGACCATCGTTTCTGCTGACGGAATGAACATGACCGGGTGGTCTGTAACTGGTGAAAATCGGCCTGCTGAGGACATGTCAGGTTCGCAACATGTACTCAATTTCCCGGCTGGAATTTCCGAGGATTACCAACTGAACTTTTCTCTGAATCCTGGTAGTTTTACAGATTTAGTCGTCGACCATCTAATCATTGATGATGGAACCACACAGTCCCATATCCCAGCCTACCAAGCATTGCCAATGAACACGATGATGGCCAAAGAACTCGGGACACCATTCCCTCTCGTTATCGAGGGGACGGCCCATTTGCAGGATGCGACGTTAATCGGGGCTGAAGTCATGATTACAGGCGCAGTGACATCTTCCAACTCCACTTTTACCGCCAGTGGGCCACTAAATGTGATGGGGGAAGGGAGCAGCCTTTCACTGCAAGGTGGTTCAGTCACAATGTCCAGTGCAGATCATGATGTCAATCTCGATGGAGTGGCCTCATTGACCTGGGATGAAACCACTGGAACAGGTGGCGTAATCGATCGATGGGAGCGCAACATCGGGGAACAAGAAATCCACATTCCGATTGGTGCAACCTGCACTGGAGGATATTGTGTTGAATACAAAATCCACAACCATGGTCCCTCTGAAGGAACGATGCTTCGACAAAACGTCGATGGTGTTGCATTGGTTCCAGGACGAACTGTCGAAATCGGTTGGTCTGATGGGACGGTTTGGACAGAGAATGCTTCGGTTGAAATCATGAATTTCCGAACGGCTTGGAATTTGGGCTCGACCATGAGCTCTTGGAGCGCGGGAATGATGGTACCATTGCCGTGGGACGTTGAGGTGTTTGAGATTCTACCACACCTAAACTATCCCGTAATTTCAATCGATTCCGTAGAACTTCCAGCAGAGGCTGCGCAGGCAAGCACCTCAACCGATGTGGAGGTGACTGTGACAAACTCAGGAACTGAGGCTGCTGCCATCTTTATCCGATGCAATATCGCAGGTACGGAGAGTTATGCGGACATGACGCCGACCTATTCAGCCATGATGCTTGATGCAGGGGAGACTGAAACTCTGAATGCAAATTGGACATATCACAGTGCAGGCGATGTAGGAATAGACTGCTATGTGGAGGAACCATTCCAATTCCTTGACGCTACACCGTTCTTGCCAATGGGCGCTGCCAATAGCACGCGCAGTGGAACAGATGCGACCGTGTCTTGGACAGTGGTCGATACAGATTCAAGTTCGGCCGTTGTCATGCTGGCAGCACTCGGTGTGACAATCGTCGTAGTACTCGGTGTCGTCATTCGCTTGGCATATGCAGGAAATGATGACCGGGAAATCGATTATGATGCGCCCGACCAAGGTCGTGTAGATCATCGGGTAGATCGCTTCGCCGAAATGATGGATGAAGACGAAGACTGATTAGCAACTCTCAGTCGACTCAAAGGTCTCTGAGTAGTAGGTATTGCCTTCGCTGGACGAAGAGTCTTGCTCAAACAGATAGAAACTCGATGATGTTGCGACTGCGACAGGATTTCCTTCCTCATCTACTCCTTGGTAGGCTGTAAGGGTTAATTCGTAGCACCCATATTCGCGATCTCCACTGCTATCACTCAAAGCAATGTCTGGGGAGAATTGGTATTGTGAGTTACACTTGAATTTGAATGCGGAAGTGTCTACCGCGATATCCATGGTCCCAGCAGCACAATCTCCTGCTGCCCAACTGGCTTCTGTCCCAGAGACTGTGATTGGCTTCTGATCGATTGAACTGTCTTCTCCTGACAAACCGAATGACATGTCGAGTGTGTAATCGCCACGTACGCGTACAGGAGTCGTGTCTTCATCAGCCCCTTCTACACCCATTCCGGCCCAACCACGAATCTCGACGTATTCCACACATGTCGTGTAACCAGCCTCGCAATTGTTGTCGCCAACTTGACCCCATGCCTCTTCATCGACATCATCTACATCTCGTGATAGATCGAGTGTTGGCAATACCTGAGTTGCGGTAACGCCGTCAAGTGTGACAGATACAGTATAGGGGTGCTCCACGGTATTGACGAGACCCAATGATGTGAAGCCATCGATTTGAATGGCGCTATCAACGTAGAAATCGCTGATTTGGAGTGTAACAATTCCATATGGACCAACCATGTCTTCTTGATTCATCATTACATTGATTGTACCGCTCCAAGTTTCTACACCATCTTGAGTGACACTAACCTCGACATTGCCACCTTCCCAAGCTGCTCCGAATAGGGTGCCTGTGCTGTGTCTAAGCATCAATGTCACAGTGTTGTCATCCTCGTGCACCTGTCCGTCTGTGAGCAGGATTCCACCGGAATCAGTTTCCATGCCGATCATCCATACACCGCTTGAAAGGACAAGCCATCCAACAACAATGGCTGACCATTGTGTGGGGCGGACTGCTGCACCAGAATTCATCCCGAATTTGACATAAATTGAGGTGAGGTAACCCGAAGCAACCAACATTGCTAGAACGACCCACCCAAAGAATGGGAACCAATCCATGTAAGGCAGAGCGAAAATAGCCGCTAGAGAAAGCCCAAATAGGCCAAAACCGAACGTCCTTGCTGAGGAATCACTCAATCCAAATGGGGGAGATGATGGGACTGGGTCGAGCGTTTTCGTGATGACATCGTCCGCTGCTGCAGCGACATCATCCGAATCTGAATCTTCACTTGCTTGCTTTGCCTTTTCGAGTAGTCCGCCAGTCATGGGCTCACCTCTACGAGGTGTTCCTGACAGTTGGGGTTATCAAACCGTTGGCTCTATTGAACCAAATTGTCCACTTTGTGGACCCTTGTCAAATCGCCGTCAGAATAGGGGTTCAAACGGTGGGCTTGGGACATCAGACGTTGACTCTGTGAAGTCATCGTTACGTCTCTTGGCCACGAATGCTGCGGCGAATCCGAGCATCATCAAGCTTGGAATCAATTGGAAGCCTGGTAAGTAAACACCTCTGATGTAGAGTGTGACCATTTGGGTCTGCGACATTTCGACGCCTCCACTTCGAATCGAGTGCTCAGATGTAGCCTTGAAATCCAACTGGTAGTAGTGGTCTGACCAACCCTGCTTCTTCGGGGTTCGCATCATGACACGCATCTTTTGTGGTGGTGCCTTGGACTCAATCCAAGTATTGACTTCAGGCAGTGAAATCTGGAACCCTGCGTCAGCAAGGTCGTCTCGATTGTTTACAGAGATGACGAACTGGTCACGGTTGTTCCCGTCATTGTAAATCTTGAACTCGAAGATGTAGTCCACCTTGGGTCGCAACTGCTTGAATGGTTCATCAGCCTGAACACGCAGCATTGGGAACTGCTTGACCACAACCAGAAGGCTGGTTGTCTGAGAAGTACATGTTGGGCATGGTGCACCGTTTGCTTGATCGACACGAGCAGACACGGTCACCTGACGGCTACCTTCTGTCATTTGGTCTTCACCACGTACGACCACTTCGAAGGTGGTGGTGTCACCGGCAGCAACTGTGATTGAGCCGGGTGCTGAGTAAGTTAGACCTGCAGCGGTAATCTGAATGTTGACCTTTTCGACGTATAGCGTTGGGTTGCTGGCGTCACAATAGGTGGTTCCAATTCGTGTGTCACCGGGTGCAACATCGATTTCAATAGCGGTAGGAGAACAGGTTAGGCTGATGTCCGGGTTGACTTGCGCTTCGGCATTGTCAACGGTTCCGGCCCAAGTGCTTAGGACGTAAATTGCAATCAGCAGGGTCATTCGAAAGACGGATTTCACAGTTTCCACCGTAGGTGTCCTGCCAATGAGGTCTACATAAGCGTTCGCAGGCCAAGGTACGTGCAAAGGATTTCCATTTAGAATTCAAAATCGTCTAAATCGTCTAGGTC
This sequence comes from Euryarchaeota archaeon UBA501, assembly GCA_002505685.1. Taxonomy (GTDB): domain Archaea; phylum Thermoplasmatota; class Poseidoniia; order Poseidoniales; family Thalassarchaeaceae; genus MGIIb-P. Next base: position 6,530 of record DAVT01000008.1, read on the forward strand.
ATCATCCAAATCGTCTAGGTCGTCATCGAGGTCATCTTCGAAGTCATCGTCATCGAAATCAAAGTCCTCATCGTCGTCATCCTCGAAGTTCCTCGAGGATTGAGCGCCCCGAATGCGTTTCCGGATACTCATGACGATTGCAAAGAGTACAAGCAGGCTCAGCGTACCTCCGGCGACATATGCCCATGTTGGGATATTCATTTCTGTGAGGTCAAGAATACTCTCTTCGGGTGCGGTGGTATTCAGTGTCAAACTAACCTCGGTTGTCTGAGAATTGTCGAATGAAGATTTGATCTTAATCATCACTGCAAATGATTCGTCCATCATCGAAGGATCAGGTGTGAATCTAAGGGTGTAGGTTGCAGCGCCACCCCCTGCATCAATCGTTCCATCTTGACCTGAATTTGTGATGTTCCAACCGATGTTTCGCTCTTCAAGGATAGCCGTATTTTCAATGGTCACTGTGACATCATCATCGACGTTTCCATTGTTGGTGACAAACAGGGTAGCCGACATCGGTAGCATCAATTCCGAAGACAGAGTCAACGAACCCTGTTGCAATGAAGCACTCAAGTCCACAAATTCTGCGACCTGAGCCATGATGTTGCTACTGTCAGATGGCATGAATGTTGCAAGAAAATCTGGCAATTCTGCTCCCTGTACTGAAGTCACCTCCACATCGATGGTCACATTTCGCAGTGTGGCATCTGATGATGTGCTCCGAACCATGACTTGAATCTCTATTGAATCCCCGGCTGGAATTGTGGCTGATTCTGGGCCCGAGGCTACAAAGCCGTCGCCATCATATGAAATCTCGACATTTTCCGAGTATGTAGATGGGTTCTCAACAGTACAGGTGCCTACGGCGTAGTAGTCATTGGTCCCTACATAGTCAAGGTACAGTGTTGTTTCTTCATTATCGCAGGAAATTTCAATTCCTGGAATTGGACTGTTTTGCGCTTGCACTGGTGCCAACGAAAATGAGGCAAGGAGGAGGATTAACGCCAGAGAGAGTCCCCTCTTGGTGCCTGTCATCAACCCAATGGTGACAGGGCTTTGTTCAAGAGGGTTCGCGTCAAATTGGTGGACCCCACCGGATTTGAACCGGTGGCCACCCGGTTATGAGCCGGGTGCTCTAACCAGACTAAGCTAGGGGTCCCTGTAATCGCGCAGAGGTACAGGCACTTGAGCCTTCACTCGCCTGCTATCGCTTCTCGAATGACATTCTCAACCGCCTCTCGGCAGTCTTCAGGAACAAACAGCATAATGTCATCAAGGCGCTTGATGCTGGCCACAATCGGACTGACATCGCTGATGTCTAGACCACCTTCGACCATGATGCCACCAGCGTAGGGGCGGTAACCCTCCTTGTGGACACGTGCTGTAATCATATCGAGTTGCGGGTCGTGTCCGGCTTTGGCAAGAATGTCTTCAATTCGAGATTTGGCATCCCAATAGGCCAGTTCTGTCAAGTCTCTCACGCGTACGCGCTTGTGGAGATTTGCACGGCGAGCCAACAAGCCTGCCCACTTGGAAAGAATGGGGTCATCATGCGTAGCAAAGGCAGACAATTCAGCCTGAATCAGACTGTCTGTCAGTGCGAGATAATCCTTGACAGACAAATTGTCATCAGTCAGCATTCGGTTCATGCGAACACTGACGGTTAGTGTGCCTGCTTCGACCAGCTCTCGCGCACGAACGAGAGCGCGAATAACATAGGAAGTGGTCAACATGTTGAGTTTGTGGAAATACACATTGTGGTACATGTGATAACGCATCATGAGGTAAGATTCAACCTCGGACACTCCGCCTCGAGTCACGGTCAAATGCCCATCATCTCCAATCCGAAGAGACCTGAAGATTCGGTATACGTCAAAGGTCCCAATTTTTGCTCCCGTGTTGATTTGGTCGCGCATCAGATAATCGAGACGATCCACATCGAGTTGGCTGCTGACTATATCGTGGAGTACAGGCAGGTCACAGGTCCCATCCAGAATTGAGAATAAACGAGCAAGCCCGTCCTCACCAATGATGTCAATTAACGCAAGACGCAAATCGTTGTCGGGCTCCTCAAGGATTTTTTCACCCCATTTTTCATGATGGTGATAAGTTGCGAATACCTTGTCACTCTCCAATGCATGGCTGAAAGGTGGATGTCCGATGTCATGTATGAGTGCGGCGAATCGAACCAATCGGGCATCTTCTGGCGAAATCCGACCGGGGTTCACTGTCTCCAAGTGTTTGAGCAAAATACCTGCAAGATGTTGTGCGCCCAAACTGTGAACGAATCGTGTGTGTGTTGCGGTTGGGAATACGTAATGGCAAGTCGCCAACTGCTTGATATCCCGAAGTCTTTGGAAAGTTCGCGTATCCACCAAACGACTGATCTCATCATCCAAGACAATGTCTCGGTGGACATTGTCTCTCACCACTCGATCATGTCCTGCCATTCTCTCACCTCATAGGGTCTCAGGCCCACCTGCGGGCATCATATTCAATTCGGCCATCATTCCACGCAAGGTGGGACCTTCAGTAGTTGTTGCAAAAATACCGATATCCTGAATATTGTGGGACAAGCCAAACCAGGGCCTGCCATATTGGTCTACGGCCATATCTAGGAAATCTCCAAGGCCACCGCACCGATTGTAGCCACATCCAACTTCAGTCGCAATTGGATCACCGGGTTGGTTGAGCTGGACCGTGGTGAATAGAGGCGCATCTCCAAACGCATCGGTCACTACGGTGAGATAAGCATTCCAAATGTCGCCCCCCGAATCACCAACGTATCCAAATGCCACTTTTCCACCGGCACCTGCGGTCACTACGGGGAATCCTGTGCCGACCAAATCGGTCGGTGGTGCAATCATCATTGCATCACTCCAAGTATTGCCTTCGTCTAGAGAGTAAGCATAGTAGGGCATGTTGTCAGAACCCATCCACATGGCATGCACATTGTCATCATCATCTACGGCGACTTGAGCTTCTTCAGCATTCCATGTATCTGCAGTACCAGATTCGTCGGTTGGAAGCGTATGCTCAGTCCATGTGAACCCGCCATCTGTGCTTCGATAAATCGCGTATCCCTGGCCATTGCATCCGGCATTACCACGGTAGAAATTCCCATTTGGGCCTCCCTCAAGATGTGCCGTCAGACCACCACTTTGGCAATCGATTGGTGCACCGGATACCTCTGGACTCCAAGTGTTGCCACCATCAAAACTGGTTGAACACAAGGGATGAGGCGCATTCCCATTAATGCAAAACACCCATGTTGTTTGGTGCAATGCAGCAGGATAAGGTGCAGATGTGATGGTTTGGTGATCTTGTACCGAACGAATGTCTGTTGCGATCGTTGGGATTGACCAAGAGGCACCCTCATTGTCTGACCATTCAACAGTCATGCCGAGTAATGCATGCATATCGAACTTCATGATGCGATCAGTCCACTTGTCAACATAGACATAGGGATCGTTACTGTTTGCAACTGGCAACAGTGGTGGATCGTAAACATCCACACAAGAGAAATCGGAAAGATTGGTCATTTCAATCAACCCAGTACATTGGACAATCGCTGTGGAACCAGCTGCACCATTGCCCCAACTGGTCATGTACAGATTGTCTTCGGAAGTGATGCCGATGGTCGGCTCAAATGTGCTCATGCCAATTCCATAATACGAACCCGAAGTCCAGAACGGGGTATTGTCCCCTGTCAGATTTGCCGTGATGTTGGCTGCGAGTACGGCCGTCTCATTCAGCGCATCAACCCCACCACTGTAGTGGTACCAAGTGGTGTTGGAAATCGGTCGGCCGAAGTCGAAGGGAGATGGTTCCTCGTAAACGGTTTCTTCCTCAGAACCCAAGCACCCAGAGAGGGATGTGAAGACCATCAATATGGCAAGAGCGATGGCGAACTTGGCCTGCTGCATTGTACCCCTCCGGCCCTATGGGGCCGGGACCTACGCTTCAAACCAACGGTTTGGGAAAAAATCCAGCAAATACTGCCACAGAGCAGTTTTCATTCGCCCCAATAGGCCTCGCGAATATCCTGATTGGCTTCCATACAAGCGACAACATCTGCGGGACGACTGGGCATGGTTTCAATCTCTGCCAAATGTTCGTACAATGGCTCGACGTTGGACATATTGACCACGCCCCAACCTACCTGAGTGCAAGGTAGTATTGGTGACATAGGAGTGGTTCCAGAAGTAGGATCCCAAGATGAAAAACTTGGATACCAAGCGGACAGATTCAGAGCGTCCCGCAACTGGCTATTGGAAATGGAGAGATTGGTGCCATTGACCAAGAGTCCACCACGATCCTCAGATGCTCCTGAGCCCATGTCTCCAGACAAC
>DAVT01000114.1 GCA_002505685.1 Euryarchaeota archaeon UBA501
TATGCACACTATGTGGACTGAGGTGAATAAATGAAAAATCCGTATGCATCAGATGCACTGAAAGGAATGAGAGCGTTGGTCTGTGGCGCCTCCAAAGGCATTGGAAGAGAGACTGCTGAAATGATGGCCGCATGTGGAGCTGATGTGATTGCACTCAGTAGAAGCGCTCCTGAAATCTCTGGTGTTCGATCAATATCTCTGGACTTAGAAGATATAGAGGCCATCGAGAAGACCGTTTCCGGAATTTTGGTTGCAGGCCCCATTCACATTCTTGTAAACAATGCTGCAGGGCCTCCAGGTGGCCCTCTACTGGACAACAATCTCGAAGATTTTGAAGCCCCATTCAAGCGTCATTTACATGCTGCGCATCGAATCACACAACTGGTTGCTCCCGCAATGGAAGAAGCCGGCATGGGGAGAATTGTGAACATCATATCCACTTCTGTTCGGGAACCAATTCCGAACATCGGTTTGTCAAACACGCTCCGAGGGGCCATGGCATCTTGGGCGAAATCCCTGAGTCGTGAACTGCCGGCATGTATTACCATCAACAACATCTTACCCGGATTTACCGATACCGATCGCTTGGGTTCATTGGCTGCATCGATTGAAGAAAAAACTGGGAAAAGCCAAGCCGAAATTCACGAGGGGTGGATGTCACAAGTACCGATTGGTCGACTCATAGACCCCTCTGAAACCGCGTCTGCAATCACCTTCCTATGTCTTCCACAATCCGGTGGAATTCGAGGTGTAAGTTTGGCTGTGGATGGCGGTCGAATGCGCTCAATTTGAGGTGATAGAATCTCTGGCGAATCATTGACTCCTGAACAGGCCCATCACCTGTTAGATTTGATGGCCAAAGGAAAGGAATTCGATGAAGGAATGGATGCGGGTGTGGCTCTGACACTGGCTGATATCGCATTGCAAATAGAACAGCCTGAACGGGCAGATGCACTCATTTCACATGCTATCAAATTGGCAAAAGATTCGGGAGACAACGACCAATTGGCTTGGGCATTGTTGACCAAGGCTCGAATCACCAATGATGGAAATGTACTGACAGAGGCCGAAGAATGGGTCGCTTCAAGTGAAGACGAGTGGTTGCGATCAGCCTACAATAACCAATGTGGTATTCACGCATTGGAAGCAGGAGATATCCCTGCCGCCAAGGCATCTTTTGCACAAAGCTTGGCACTCAAAGAAATGCTTGAAGACAAAGTAGGCCAAGCGAACACATTGTACAACCTTGGAGAAATTTCTCGCGAAGAGGGAAACGTTGAGCAAGCCAAAGAATTTCACGCACGATGTGTGGACTTGTTGGAGGAATTGGGTGACAGGAAAGGCATGGTAAACGGTTTGGCGATTCTTGGTCACCTAGAAGCCACCGAAGACAACGTTGACGGTGCGGTTATTCACTATGAGGCCGCACTAGAAATCGCAGAATCTGAAGAGGATTTCGAAGGAACTGTCGTCTCTAGATGGGGGTTGGCAGAAATGGCGAGGGCAATGGGTGATCAGGATTTAGAATTGCAACATTTATCTCAAGTGATGGCTGGATTTATGCAACTTGGAAGACCCACTCCGGAGCCTATCAAAAATCGATTGAATGAACTTGCGGACACCATACACGGGGGGAGTTGATTGCAGTTTGATGTATTCTTTTCAATCTCACAAACTCCCGATGCGGCAGGTACATTCCCAGATGAAACCAAGATGTATTCGAATTATCTTCAGCAATTGCAGGTTGCAGACGAACTGGGGTATGGAGTTGCTTGGTTGGCTCAAGCACATCTCTCTACAGAAGTGCAGAAACAAAACCGAAATCCAGTGATTCCTCATTGGCAAGGTGAAGTGGGATTATGCACGGATTTTTTCCAACTGGCACTCCTTTCTATGGAGAAAACAAATCGGATTGAAATCGGGAGTGCAGTATTGTCGATACTGGCCAATGGCGGCCCCATTGCTGTAGCCGAGAGAATCGGGAACTTCTGTGCCTTGCAAGAAGTCAGAGGGGACTCGAGAAAATTGAATGTCGGTTTTAGCGCAGGGCGTTTTCAATTCATGGCAGCCCCATACGGAATTATCCCAAGGAATGCTCTTGAGGAGGCTGCATGGCCAGTACTTCGAAGCAAAATCTTCTGGGAAGCAAGTGAAATCATGTTGCGCTTGATTCGAGGCGATACGATTTGCTCCGATGATATCAGAGAAACTATCCTCACGCGAGAAGATTTTCGCTCAGACGAAGATTGGAAGGCTGTTCAAGATGTAAATGGCAATGATGATGTGCAAATCGAAATCCCCCGTCGCTACGTTTTCGAAGACATCAAATCAGTCCCCCAAGAATGGAATCGAGACAAATTGAACCTCGTCTTAGGTAGCCATCAGCCTGAATTGCAAGTCTATGTCAATCAATTCATGCCGGTGCAAGTCTTCAACCTCAGTATTACTCAGCCAGAAGTGATTGAAGCCACGCATGAGAGGATGCAGAAAGCGTACAAAGGGGATTGGAAACGGATGATGATGCCAAGAACGGTCATGGTCTTCCTGAACGAAGAAGAAGGGTTGTCTGACGAAGAAAAAACTGCGGCTGCGAAGATTGAATCTGAGGGAGCACTATCCTCCTACTGGTCTGCTCTGGAAGGAACGTTGGACCCAAACAAGGTCGCGAAGGCAGCCAACAATGCTGTAATTGGTAATGCCAAGGAAGTCGCCGCCCAAATCAAGGAGCGATTCCATCCTGAAGATAGACTCATGTTGTGGTTCGATTTCTTCCGACACGACTCCGAGCGTATCTGTCGCGACATGCGTGCATTCATGGACGTGGTAGTTCCGCTCGTAAATGGGAGTGATGCTTGATGGTGGACCGACCTTCCTCTGTTGCGCCGGGAAGACCCGGTTCTTCTGTATACCCAACTTCTCCAATTTCTGAAGGGGCGAAGGGTATTGCCACCGGTAGGGATGTAGAATGGGAACCGCTCGTCGATTTTCGACGAAATGATGTCAGTGAGAATACCATTCATGGCGCAGTAGCATGGGCGCATGGTAACGAAATCATCCATTCATTTGGTGGAAATGTGCTCTGTTATGGGCGTAGTATGATGAAACCAATTCTGATGAAAGCGTTTGTCGATGTGCTTGATCCTGAACTTACTGACAAGCAGAAGGCGATTGCATGTTCATCTCACAACGGCGATACCGAACACGTCGCAACCGCTCAATCAATTCTTACTGAATCAGAATGGGGACTGATGCAGTGTCCTCTCGATGTGCCATTGATTCAGTTCGGGCGCCAGGTGCGAAGGCCACGTCGCTGGTTCCATACGTGTTCTGGAGAACATGCAGCAATGTTGCGTGCCCTACGATTGATGGGAATCAACCGTGCAGGATACACGCTACCACAATCAGAGTGGTTTTCTCTATTTCTCGATGTATTGCGTAGATTGATGGGGGAACCAAATTGGGAACCAAAGCGCGTCGCTAAGGACGGATGTGGACTACCCACTGTGTCGAATACGGTCAATGAGTTGTCAGTGATGTTTGCGGGACTTGCTACCGAAAAAGATCAGGACTGGATATGGAAATCAATGTGCAAGCATCCAGATTTGATTGGTGGATTCAATCGATTGGATTCAACCATCATCAAGGCTGGGAATGGACAGGTATTGGCAAAGGAGGGAGCTGATGGTTTGCTGGGCCTCTCTGTGATTCACGAAGATTATCCTAGAGGACTCGGCATCACCATCAAAATCGCCCACGGATGGAACTCACAAGCGACTTGGTATGTGGCACGTGCTGTGCTGGGAGTCCTAGGAATCGAACTTCGCAACCCATATCCACTTCACAGACAAAAAGCATTCATTGTCCCCGGTGTTGTTCCATCAGAACTGCTCGACAAATTGGAGCGAGTTGTGACTTGGGATGAATGGGATCCAAACTCGGATCGTTGGCTCTATGATTGGCGTAAATATTCCAACCCATATTCTGGAGAAGGTACACATGAGTGATGTTATCGAGCTATCGAATTTCATCGCAGGAAATTGGCAGCCCTCAATGTGTGGGCATTGGATTGAGGATTTATCTCCGGCGACTGGTGAGCATATCGCCAATATCCCCTGTTCATCTAGCGAAGATATCGATTTGGCCGTCGAGGCTGCATTGGGTGCTGCGAACGAATGGGCTGCGTTGACGATTGAAGAGCGCTCGAATTGGTTGGAAA
>DAVT01000073.1 GCA_002505685.1 Euryarchaeota archaeon UBA501
GCCGCATGCCCAAACACCACGATTGCTGCAATCCATGGTGCCCATTCTAGGAATCCAATGATGACGTAAGCAACCCCACAAACACTGACCAATGAACCGAGAAGGAATGGCCAAAGATTCCGATTCTTGAACACGTAGCGAGCAAAGATGGGCCCCAATCCGGTTCCAAGCCCCCTTGCTGCGAAGAGTATCCCAATCCCTGCTGCAAGATCTCCGAACGCAATTTCATCTCCGATGAGGATTAGCATATACACCAATCCTCCTCCAAATACCGCCCACAGAGACTTTGCAGTGATGATTCGACTCACATGCGGTTTGGAGAAAATGATCCTGAATCCATCAACAATATTTCCACCAGTGTTGGCCCAAATACCGCCTTCTTTCGGAACGAAGGGCTCCTGAGGAATTGTGATTGTGGTGTACATCAATGCACCGACTGCAAAGCAAATTGAGTTGATGATGAATGCTGCATCGACTCCATAGGCGGAGACCACAAAGCCACCGACGCTGGCTCCCAAACATAGGGCAGCACTCCAAGTTGCACTGCTCAATGCGTTGGCCGTGAGCAGTTCATTTTCTTCGGTGATGTTTGGGATGGATGCACGCTCTGCAGGGATGAAAACGGCATGGAAAACCATCAACAAAGACGCGATTGCATAGATGAGCCAAACCTCTCCTTCTTCATCCACAGTTAGCAGCGTCAATACGGCAATCGCTGAGAGAATGTTGGCCCAAATCATCAACCATTTCCGACTAAATCTGTCGGCCAGCATACCGGTGAAAATTTGTGGGAGTGCCAAGGAAAACATCCGGATGACAAACAACAAACCAATGCCCAATTCAGAACCTGTGAGTTGGTAAATCAGCACGAAGAGTGCAACGGTGCTGAACCATTCACCCAACATCGAAATGGCCAATCCAAACCATAGTCTTCGAAATGTAGAGTTTCGAATGAGAAGTTCGAGAAAACCGACTTCTCTTTGTATCTCCATGGCACACTGCGCCCCGTCCCTATCTATGATTCCTCGCGCGTACGAAAGGCCAATTGCTATGGTTGTCTTTGGTCCCGCCTTGCTCATGAAGAGTGACCGATTGATTTGGATTGACCTAGAGATGACGGGTTTGGATCCAGAAGAGAACGTGATTATTGAAATTGCAACCATTGTCACAGATGGAAATTTGAACATCATCGCTGAGGGGCCCAATTTGGCAATTTTTCAGCCCGAAGAGGAATTGGAAAAGATGGACGAGTGGAACGTCACACACCACACCGCAAACGGCCTGATTGAAGCGGTCAAAGAAAGTGAGATTACCACGGCAACAGCCGAAATCAGGACACTGGAGTTTTTGCGAGAACATTGTGAGGCCGGACAATCTCCGTTATGCGGAAACACCATCGGTCAAGATCGGCGATTTTTGCGAGCTCACATGCCCGAATTGCAGGAATTTTGCCACTATCGAAGCGTCGATGTGACCAGTGTCAAGGAACTGTCAAAGCGATGGTATCCCAATGCACCTCAATTTCACAAACCTACAGGTCACCGCGCATTGGATGATATCAAAGGCAGCATCCAAGAATTAACCCATTATCGGAACACGATTTTCAAATCCGATGGGTGAATTTCCGTTCGTCATTCCAAACCGTAAGGCCAACCCTCGTCGTCTACCAACCAAACGTTGACCCCGACGCCGGTTCGATGGAATGCAATCAATTCCAAACCGTGTATATTGTGTCCAGTTGAGGCACGACCGAGGACAGGACGTTGTCGTTGTCTTCGCCATGATCCCCACCCCTTCTTCTCCGAACGCTGCTCTGGATTTAGGGGGCGCCTCACACCTTCTGCATCCTCAAACCAAGGCAAGGGCCCCTCAGGACTGAATTCGATTCCAAGAATCATGTCAACGCCAGCCGTATGTTGAGCAGCATCGGCATCCGCCGCTGACGGAATTGCCACACAATTGGGGTGAGTGTGCATCCAATGGGTGAATCGAGCCCCTCTTGAGCCACGGTCAGCGGCGAAGAGTTCGTCAACCCACTCTTCAGGTACGTGATGTACAGAGAATGAATCTCCTCGATTCACCAAGTGGGGTTCACCGATGACAAATGCTTGTCCGGCAAACAAATCATCCCTAAAATCGAGACCTCCGCACAACTCTAGAATTCGGTTGTCGATTGGCATGCTTTGAAGAGGGTCAAATCCAATGAGAATTTCGTCGGGAAGTGATTCAAATGCCCACGAAAGAATCGTATCTAAATGACGTACTGGAAGCAAGACAAAGGCAGGATAACCATCCCGCTTTTCCATCGAAGTTCGGTTGTAGCCCGTCGCCGCCTCAACCAGCCAAGATGCGACCATCGTTCGGAGTGCTCTGCGGCAAGTGTGAATAAGGGTTCCACTCATGGCTTACTTCATGGCGAAGAGAGGTGGCTTTGGTCGTTTTCTTGGTGGCATTGCTGGACGACCCTATGACCGTCTCATGAATCGGCTCGAAAAAATCGCCGATGAGTTCACTGGAAGTGCGCTAGCAGCCGAGTGTGACAAGTTCGTCAAAGTGGTCCGAAGAACCCTTGATGAAGAGCAAATCGATGAAGAAGAGCACGATTTGATAATGGAAGAAGTCGAAGAGATTCATCCTCAAGGTAAGACCTATCCACGTTTGGGTGATGATAGTGAAGAATTCTATGATGGCGATGATTTGCCAGACGCCCCCGAATTGGATTTGGGTCGTGGTGTTGACCTAGATCAGCTCATGCGCTCACGGGATGGCGCATTTACCGGTTCGTTTGGTCGCGATGAATATGAAGAATATCGCCAAAAAATGGCTGAAGATTTCTTCAAAGAGTCCGACGAAGCAATCGCTTCGGGCGACCATGAGCATATGGAGGCGCAAGATCCAGGCCACCGAGTTTTCCATGATGTTGAGGATGAGGCGCGCGATTTGAAGCGCCAGATTGCCGAAGAGATGGGTGTTGAAGTCGAGGAAGAAGGTGGGGATGATGATTCATACCGTGTTGATGAAGATGGCACCGAATGGTGGCAAGATGATGACGGAGCCTGGTGGTATCGACCACAGGGTGAAGAAGACTGGTTCCCCTACGAAGATTGATTCAAAGGCCAACCGCATTGTTGGGGTCTTCCCACCATGGAGGAGCGAGGAACCAACGTTCATCATCCATC
>DAVT01000098.1 GCA_002505685.1 Euryarchaeota archaeon UBA501
GAGTTGGTCAGAATATCAGTACTCGCGTTGAATTGTGGTGAATCATAACTGCCTACCACCACGACATTGCCGGCCCCATCCACCAACATGTCTTCGACATGTTCGTTCAATTCACCACCAAAGGTGGTGAGCCAAAGTACATCACCGTTGGTTGAGAACTTGGCGACAAAGGCATCCAAGCCGCCGGCATTCAGAGCATGCTCTTGATCCAGAGAGAGACTTCCACCTCGGAAAATTCCGGCGATGTAGGTGTTCTGATTCGAGTCAGTTTCCACGCTTCGAGTCCACACATATCCCGCATCATGGTCCTTGGTGACCCATTCCCAACCCAGTGGGTTGGTGGCAGTACGTGCAGAGGTTTCATGTGTTTCCTGCGTTGTAAATTCAGTCTCTTCGTCAATTGAGGCTAGCCCCGAAAAAACGGAGAGAAGCAACAGACCAACCAGCAACAGAGCGCGGTTCATGGTGCGTCAAAGGGCCTATCCAATTATTACCGCTTCTAAGCCGTTTTTACCCTTTCAGTCAGCCTTGCGACGCATTTCATATTCATCCCTTGTAGAATGGAAGCGGGCTGGGTTACCCGTCCATACTTCTCCTGAAGGCAAATCTTTGGTCAAAATTGAGCCCGCCGCGAGGACCGCATTTTCGTGAACAATCAGTCCCGGCAAAATCGTCGCATTGCCACCGATGACAACGCCATCTTTGAGAGTCACAGGTTCCCAGAGATTTTCGTCACCGCTGGGTGGATACTTGTCATTGAGAATTGTCGCGTTCGGTCCTATGAAGACATTTTTTCCAAGTATTGAGAGATCTGCGACATAAGCCCCTCCTTGAATTCGTGTACCATCTTCAATGACGACATTTCTCCCGATGTGTGCGAGACAACCGATGCTAACATTAGCTCCGATTTGACAATCCTTGCCGATGTAGCAGGGAGCCCAAGCAACCGAACCATTTGGTAGGTCGATTCTCTCCCCACCCGCCATCGAATCACTCCAGTTCTAGATGACTCATGATTCGTGCCACATGACCCGTAGCCTTGACACCATATTTTGCCAATGACAAGGTGCCATCGCTTTCAATCACAAAGGTTGAGCGTGAGATACCCATGTAAGTTCGGCCATAATTTTTCTTCTCTCTCCAAACGCCATACTGCTCGAGTAATTCACCTTCGGTATCGAGCAGTAGGGGAAAGTTGAGACCTTGCTTCTGTGTGAAATTTTGGTGTGACTTTGCACTGTCTTTTGACACTCCAAAAACCGTAACATCTGCAGAACTCAATGCACCCATGTTGTCACGAAAATCACACGCCTGCTTGGTACATCCTGGTGTCGAGTCCTTGGGATAGAAGTACAATACAACTCGCTTTCCTTCTGCAAGAACATCGCTCAAATTCCAAACATTTCCCTCACTATCTTCTGCCGAAAATAGAGGTGCTTTCATTCCATCTTCCAAGGTAATTGCATTGCCCATGCCGCACCGAATCGATTCCGACATTCAAACCCGACGCTCATCATCGCTCTCAATCATGGAGCGCACGCGGACAGAGGAAGGCTTCTTTGGAGGTTCACTAAATCCGAAACACGCCGTGACCTCGAAGGGTCGCATTTCTCCTAAATCGCCACCCTCATGTGTTGCTTTGGCACTTCTGAGAGAGGAAATTCCTCGAATGCAATACCATTCTCGCAAACCATTACAGGTCAATCCATGCGTCTTGGTTCCATAGAGGAGTCCAGCAAAGAAATTCTCTATCGTAGCAATAAACCAACGTGGTCGTATCAAAGGAATGCTCATCCCTCTTTTCCATCGATAGGACACAGAAAGGGGTCCCGCTGAAACATCAATCCCTCTCTTTTGTCGTTGTACCTCGATATCAACGATGCTTATTTCCTCAAAATTGTACAATTCTGAAACATAGTCCGCATGGGCTTTTGAAGGAGACAACAACACTCTCTTTCCATCGGGTTGCGCCCACATGATATTGGTAAACGGCCCAAGTGGAGATTGCGCCCAGTCACCAATGACAACACGGTCTCCACTCTCAAATCCAGATGAGGTGATCCGCCCCTCGAATTTGTCCATTGTTTAATCCCGCATCTCTTCTCTTATTCGTTTTTTACTCGCGGCCCAAGAGCAGATTTGGCACTCGGTCAAATCATGATTTCGAGCCGGACAATACTCTCTGCCAAAGAAAATGATTTGCAAATGCCGTTTGTTCCAAGTTTCTTTTGGCCACAGTTCTTTCAAATCCCGCTCTGTTTGTTCAACATTTTTTGCGCGTGACAAGCCCCAACGAGCTGCCAACCTGTGAATGTGTGTATCTACTGGAAATGCGGGTATACCATACCACTGAGCCATGAGCACACTCGCTGTTTTGTGCCCCACGCCCGCGAGACTTTCCAGATAATCCCAATCGGGTCGCAAACCTCCGCCCTCAACAATTTGTTCAGCCATCTTTCGCAAATTCTTGGCTTTGGTTGGTGCCAACCCAATTTCCCGAATCAGATTTTGAATTTGCTCGACTTCAAGGGTCGCCATTTGTTCAGGTGTATCTGCTTCCGCAAACAACGCTGGAGTAACTTGGTTCACTTTCTTGTCCGTTGTTTGTGCGGAAAGCATCACTGCAACAAGCAGTGTGTAATCGCTGGTATGGTCCAATGGGACAGGAGTTGTAGGATACAAGTCATCCAGCATTTGCCCAATGATTTCGGCCTTTTCAGACCGTTTCATGCCTCCATCTCCACATCACGATTGACTTTCCTTCCGTACCAAGCCCCGAGTGCCATACATCCGAAGATTGGTCCATAGCATGGAATGGCCATCCACGTTTCCCAAGTGTCGGGTTTACCAATCATTACCCAAATGAGCAATGCCAAGAACACTCCAGGGATTGCAGAAAACAGACAGAAAACAATCACTCTTCCGGCTCCCATCATTCCACCTCCCTTGCTTTTTCAAGCGCGTTTTGGATTTGCAATTCCACCCACCAAAGTCCAGCCAAACCCGCGATTGTCATCCCAATCATCAATCCAACTGGAGATCGCTCAGCACCGGTCCCAAACCACAGGAAAAGAAACAGAAATATCGCACCGACCAGTAATCCCATTCGCAAAACCATCGCCACCAAGACTGCCCGCATGTTCTCACCAGAGTAGTTGTTCCAACTCCGCCCCACTGCGGCAGTTGATAATATCGCTCTGCTCAAGCCATCCTTTGCGAGCAATTTGTGCTCCAAACCAGACATCTTTCAGGCCCTGAGTGCTATGGGCATCGGGGTTGATGGAAATTGGAACACCCTGTTCTTTCGCATAGCGACAGTAACGCCAATC